>JAKAWM010000019.1 GCA_021827285.1 Actinomycetes bacterium
AGCCCGGCGCGTAGGCCTGGCGGATCGAAGCAACCGTGAAAGCGGCCCGGCTGCTGGCCCCCGGCCAGGTGCAAGTGGTGGAAGAGCCGATGCCCGAGCTAGGGCCTGGCGACAGCCTGGTCCGGGTGGGCGCGGTGGGGCTGTGTGGTTCGGACCTGCACTGGTTCGGTCAGGGAGCTATCGGTGACGCCGTTCTCAGCCGGCCTCTGGTTCTCGGCCACGAGTTTGGCGGCACCGTAGAGAGCGGGCCCCTCCGCGGCCGGCGCGTGGCGGTGGACCCCGCCCAACCGTGCGGTACCTGCCCCCGCTGCCGGGAGGGCAATGCCAACCTTTGCCCGCACGTCCGCTTTGCCGGGCATGGCTCGACCGATGGCGGCCTGGGGGAGTACATCGCTTGGCCGAACGAGCTGCTTTTCCCCGTGCCTGACAGTTTCAGCTCCTCGACCATTGCCCTTCTTGAACCCTTCGGCGTCGCTCTGCATGCCTGGGACCTGGGCCACGTCCCCCTGGGCGGGGCAGTCGCGGTCGTCGGTTGCGGGCCCATCGGGCTCATGGTGGTCCAGGTAGCTAAGGCGACGGGGGCAGCGGCCGTGGTTGGCGTGGAGCCGCTCCCGCATCGGCGTTCTGCCGCCACGGACTGCGGCGCCACCGTTGTGGTCAGCCCTCAGGACTTGAAGGCTGCTCAGGCCGTGGGCGCTGGCGCCGGCAGTGGGCTCAAGGGTGGCCAGGAGCCGAGGGGTGGCCGGGAGCTTAAGGACAGCGTTGATGTCGCCTTTGAGGTGGCAGGCACCGACGAGGCCGTTGAGGAAGCCATGGAGCTGGTACGACCGGGCGGGCGAGTGGTCCTGGTGGGTATACCAGATGATGACCGGACGAGCTTCCCAGCGGCGCTGGCGCGCCGAAAGGGGCTCACAATAGCCATGGCTCGCCGGATGAAGGACGCCTACCCTAGAGCCATCGACTTAGTCGCCCGGGGCGTGGTCAAAATTGAGCCCCTGGTTTCGCATACTTTCACCTTGGCCGAGGCCCCCGGGGCCTTCGAGCTGGCGGCCCGCCGGGAGGGCTTGAAGACAGTCGTGCAGGTGGGACCAGCCTAGGCAGGCGGCCCCGGGGAGCTAAGCCGGGGAGCCAAGCCGAATCTGGTAGTCGTAAGTGCACCCTACAAGCACTTCGGACCACCAGAATGGATTTGGCAACCCAGCTACCGAGCGGCGAGTGGCCATAGCCACCGACAGCGGATCCGGCTCCCGAGCTACCGGCAGGGGAGCGGGCTATATCAGGCGGAGATTTCGCCCAGTGCTTCCTGGCCGGCCTGCAACTGGCGGCGGAAGGCACTAACCATCAGCTCGGTGAGCTCCTCGATGGAGGTGTCGGCTACCCGGGTATTCACGGTCACCTTGCCCTGCTGTATGACATTAAGCCGATCGCAAAGGGCGAAAAGGTGAGCGTAGTTGTGGTCGATGACGATCATCGACACTCCCCGGGCAGATAGGTCCCTGACCAACTCCATGATCAAGGCGGATTCCTTGGCCCCCATGGCGGCCAGTGGCTCGTCGAGCAACAGGATCTTGGCGTTCTGCCGAGTGGCCCGGGCGACGGCTATGGCCTGGCGCTGTCCACCGGACAGCATCTCGACCTCACTCTCGAGGTCAGGGACGTTGACCTTGATGTCCTCCAGGTACTGCCGGGCCAGCGCCCTCATGCGCCGCCGGGATAGCAACGCCAACCTCCCGAGGAAGGTCACTTCGCGGTTGAGGAACAGGTTCTCGTAGACGGTCAGCTGGGGTATGAGCGCGAGGTCCTGGTAAACGGTCTCGATCCCATAGGCGCGGGCGTCCTTCACGGAATGGAAGTGGACTTCTTGGTTTTCCACAAGGATCCGGCCTGAGTCTGGCCGGAGGAAGCCGCACAGGATCTTGACCAGCGTGCTCTTGCCGGCCCCGTTGTCACCCACGAGGCCGAGCACCTCGCCCCGGTTGAGGTGCAGGTCGACGCCGCGGAGGGCGACAACCGCACCAAAGCGCTTGCTGATGTTCTCCGCCCGCATGATGACATCCTCAGCGGGGGCCCCGACCGGAGAGGTACCTGATAATGGCGCCGTGCTCATCGTCTCAGCTTGGCGGCTAGCTGGCTTAGCTGCACGTTGGCAGCCATGGCGACCAGGATAATGACACCCTCGAAGAAGTAGAACCATGAGGCTTGGACGCCGATGATGTTGAGCCCGTCCTCCAGGATCCCGAGGAAGATGGCACCGATGACCGTGCCCAGCACGGTAGCCCGGCCTCCCGTCAGGGCGGTACCGCCGATGACCGCGGCCACGATGGGCGTCAGCACGATATCGAGGCCGCTGTTGCCCGGGTTCATGCTGCCGATCCGGATGGAGTCCAGGATGCCCATGTAGCCGGAGACAAAGGCGATGATCACGAAGCACCAAACCTTTACCCGCCAGACAGGTATCCCTGCCTCCGCTGCCGCCAGCAGGTTGCCGCCTGAGGCGGTCGTATGCAGGCCGAAGCGGGAGCGCTTCAGTAGCACCCAGATGCCTGCCGTGAGGAGCAGGCCCCAGAGTATGGTCGACCAGCTCCCGATGCCGAATATCTTGCCGAAGTCCCCGGTGGTGCCAGGCATTTGTTCTTGGGTGTAGTTCGACTTGACCAGTACCAGGCCAAAAAAGGCGTACAGGGTGCCTAACGTCACGATGAGCGATGGGACCCTCAAGCGCACCGTGAACAAGCCGTTTATGAGCCCGATCAGGGCGGAAAGAACCAAGGCGATGGCGATGGCCAGCCCTAATGGTACGCCCCCCGACCAGAACCAGTAGGTGAACCACGGGGAGGTGAGGTACACCTGACCGGCGGAGAGGTCGATCTCGGCTAGCACCAGCATGAGGACTTCGCCCGCCCCGATCACCATGATGGGGGCGATGTACTGCACCATCACGATGATGTTGGCGACCGAGTAAAACGACGACGCCCGGAGCGAAAAATAGATGACCGAGCCGACGGTGACGATTATTACGGTCGCCTCCCGGCGCTGGACAGCCAGCTTTAGCAGCGACAGCGGCGTGGCCCCCCGCCCCACCTGGGGAGGTGGGGCGGGGAGGGCCGGCGAGCGGTCACCTGCGGAGACGGCCGCCTGCGCCATCGGCTAACCGATCTTCTTGGGCGGTGCGAAGGCCGTCTGGGCCGCGCCGCTGCCTTCGAAGCGCGTGGCGTGTTGCAGGTAGGCACCGGCGGTGGCCTGGGTCACGTAGCCGAGGCCAGTGTCGGTGTTGCACGGCTTCATCAACCCAGCCGAGATGTTGTACAGGAAGAGCTGGACCGTCGGCACGAAGCCCTGCAGGTAGGCCTGCTGGTCGATGGAGAAGAGGAGCGCTCCCTGCTGCACTTGCTGCAATACCGGCACGCCCACGTCCCAGCCGGAGCCACCGACCTTGCCCTTTAGCTTGTACTTGGCGATCGTTTGGGCCACGGCGATGGAGTCCCCGGAGTCAACCGTGTACATGAACTTGACGTCCTTGTGCCCCAGGTACCAGGCGGGCACGGCCGCCAGCTCAGCGGTCTGCGACGCGCCGCCGGCCACCTCGACGGTCTGGTAACCGGCCTTCTGGAAGACCGGCTTGGCGCCGTCTACACGGGGCTGGATGTTGCCGCTGCCCGGGGTAGCAATGATCATGCCAACCAGGTCGCCCTTCTTCACGAAGCCGGAGCCCACGATCCGTTGGGCAGCAGCGGCACCGGCCGTGAGGTTGTTCTGGCCGATGTAGGCCATGCGGTTGTTGCTGGCCTCGTCGGCGTTGTAGGACAGGACAGGGATGCCCTTGGCCAAGGCGTTGTTCGTCGGGGTGTTGAAGGCCACCGGGTCGATCAGGGCGACGGCGATCCCCTTGACGTTGCCGGCGATGGCCGTGTTCATGGCGGTGACCATCTCGGATACGATGGAGTTTTGGGAACCCGTCCACTGAGGCTTAGGGATGCCCAACGTCACCGCCGCGTCTTGCAGACCGTAGATCGTGGCCGTGAAGAAGGTGTTGGTGGTGACGTGGTTGACGAAGGTGAACCGGTAAGCCGGGTGAGGGGCCCACGGGTTTTCGAAGATCGAGTTGGCGGTCGCGCGCTGGCCAGCCAGGAACCGCTCCCGAGGGCTGGCATTGGCGGGCATATCGGTGAGTGCTTCGGTGAGGACTCCAGCGAAAGGCACCGCTACGGCCGCCGCCCCCAGGTTGCGGAGGAGCCGCCGGCGCGACATCTCGAACTGCTGCGGGCTTGGTTCGTCCGCTTGGTTGTTCATGCAATGCTCCTTGTAGTTCCTAGTGATGACGCTCCACCCACCTTAGCCCGCCCGGGTTGTCGGCCCTCGGTACAGGCCGATCTCGAGCGGCAGCCCGGTAACTGGAGCCGGTTCTGTACGGTACATCTTGCATTGGCCTCGTGCGTCCAGTCCCGGGAGCTGTGACATGGCACGGCCAGGAGGGCCCGGGCACGGGCTGGAGACCTCGGCATGAGCAGGGACGTTACCGCTCACACAACTTCGGGGCAAGCCAGGGACGGCAAACATGACCCATAATCAGACCTGTAAGCGCTACGAAGGTGCGCCACCGTGGCCTCGGCGCTGGCGCCCAGTAGCCCGGCCTCAGGTGGATCGGGCCCGGTGCTACTGTAAAGGCGTCGGAGGGTTAGGGGCCGCTCGGGCCGAAGACACCGACGGAGGCGCGAAATGTTGGCATCGATTTTCTCCGGGTACGACGACCTGATCGTGATCGTCGTGGCCGTCGTGGTCCTTTTCGGGGGCACGCAGCTGCCCAGGCTGGCTCGCAACGCTGGTGAAGCCATGCGGGAGTTCCATAAAGCTCACTCCGAAGCCAGTTCGGCGTTCCCAGGCGCGTCAGAACTACCCGCGCCGGCCAACACCCGGCTCTCCGCCCCGGCGCGCTCAGGGCTGGACGGCGGTGGTGCAGGCCAAGGCGAGGGCGCACCCGCCCAGGCGAGCGAAGAGCGAGTGACCCTCAGCCGTGCCGAGCTGGACGCATTGCTGTCCTCCCGGGAAGCGCAGGCCCGGGCCACGCCGGTCAGCCCCGCCAACCAGAGCTGACCCTACCGCTCAGTTCCCAGCTGTTCCCAGCGCCAGTCGGGCAAAACTTGTTGAGCGAACGGGAAAAGATCCGTGTCTTCGACGTCGGCATGTTCGCAAAGCTCGCGCAACACCCGTTGGGTGCGGGCTGAGTCATCCAAGAGGCACTGATCGGTCAACTGTTCGCGAAACGCCCGATGCTCACCGACCAGGCGGTCGAGCTCAGCCAAGCCCTCGCCTGCTTGACGCAGTTGCTCGAACAGGCCCGCCTCCTCGCCTGCCGCGTGCTGTTCGAAGGCCCTTACCAGATTGGCCAGCAGCGCGCTGGCTTGCTGGGAGCGCCCGGCCTCCACGGTGGCCGCAAGATCGGAGGCAAGCCGTTCGATTTCGTCATGTTCGTGAGCCAGGTGGGCAATGGCTGGTAGTTGCTCGCAGCCGCAGTAGGTGCACATTGGCCACTCCTCCCTAAGCGGGTCTCAGCGCAACGACGCCAGCAGTTCGAGGTGAGCGCGGGCGCGTTCGGTTTCCTTCCAGGTCGACAGCTGCCGGCGGGCGTAAAAGCGCAGAGCGGGCAGCCATAGCGCGGCCGTGGCCCGGGCTCGCACCTTATCCGGCAGGGTGGCCCGTAGAAGCGGTGCTATTTCGGTCCAGCGCTTGGCCCGGGCCAACTTGGCCAGCGTTGGTAACCGCCCTATGAGGGCCGGCCGGCTGGCGGCCAGCAGGTCCGGTAGGTGGGATAGCGCCCCGGCCAACCCGGAGCGGGCTATGCGCGGCCAGGAGTAGAAGCGTTTCATGGCCTCCAGGACCCCAAGCTGGAGATCGAGGGGGCTCATGCGGGCAGGGCGCATGACGACCTGGTGCCCGTCGAACAGGGACCAGTCATCAGAGAGGATCCGGCCTTCGGCGCTCAGCCTGTCCCACAGCCGAGTGCCGGGCAAGGGCGTCTCTGCCATCAGCTGGAAGGTGTCGATCCCTAGCCGGCGGGCGAAGTCAGCGGTCGCCGGGGCCGTGGTGGCATCGTCGGTGTCGAGGCCGGCCACGAACATGCCGTGGACGGCGATGCCATTGTCGTGCAGAGCGCGGACTGCCATCTTGGCCGTAGCGACGTTGAGGCGCTTGCCGATGGCGGCCAAACCCTCATCGGAGATGGCTTCGAACCCGATCATCACCATCGTTGCCCCGGAGGCACGCATGAGCGAGAGGAACTCCTGGTCCACCTCGGGACGGGACAGGGAACGCAGCACTACATCGGCGCGTACCTGGGCGAACCAGGGCAGGGTGACGCCCTTGTTGACCATGGCGTTCAGGAGCTCACGCGTCCGCCCTTTGTTGACCACGAAGTTGTCGTCGTAAAAAAACACCCGTTCCGCATCCAGGCTGGCCAGTTCGGACACGACCTGAGCCGCGCTGCGGTAGCGGACGTGACGGCCGAACACTGCGGTCACGGAGCAAAACTCGCAGTCGAAAGGGCAGCCCCACTGGGTCATGATCGGCTTGGTCGGCATCCGTTCGTGGCCAGCGATGAGGCTCAGGTCGGGTGGAGGTAATTGCGCGAACTCCGCCTGGCTGGTGGCGGGACGGGCGGGGTTGGAGACGGGCTCACCGTTTTTCCCCCGAAAGGCAAGACCCCGGATCCCCTCGAGAGGCCTCCCGTTTTCCAGGTGCGAAACGAGCTCCAGCATGGTGGCATGGCCTTCCCCCCGGACCACGTAGGGCGCATGGGCGAGCGCCTCTTCTGTGCGGAAGCTCACATGCGGCCCGCCCAGGACGACAGGCACGCCCGAAGCGCCCAGAACATCAGCTAAGTGGTAGGCCGATGGCTGGGTGGCGGTGGTAGAGGAAATCCCTACCAAGTCTGCCGATAGGCACTCGCCGAGGTCGATGGGCGCCAGCACTTCCCCATAAATGATGACGTCGTGGCCCGCCTGAGTGAGGAGGCGGCCCATCAGGGGGAGGCCTAAGCGGGGGAGGAGGGCTAGATCGTAGACATTGTGGCCGGCCGGGCGCGGCTCTACGAGAACAATGCGCATTGGCCAACCATCAGGCCACCCTTCGTGTGACCGCGCTCAGGGCCGAAGGTTGGTCGGAATAGGGCCTAAGGTCCCGGAGCACCCATCCCGGCGGGCACCGGGACGCAGATGGCAAGCTGCCAGCCAGCGGCGGGCTGTCCCGGTAGGTGCGGTACAAAGGTCTCGGTGAGATCCGCGCCCAGTGCTGGAGGCCGGCCAACCGGGCTTCGGGAGAGCTTCCTGGCCGGGCTGAGCTTCCCCCTGGACCGGTACCAGATGGAAGCGCTCGACGCCCTCGACCGTGGCGACAGCGTGGTGGTCGCCGCGCCCACCGGTTCGGGCAAAACGCTGGTGGCCGAGTACGCGGTAGAACTGGCCCTGGCGGGGGGGGCCAAGGCCTTTTACACCGCGCCACTAAAGGCGCTCTCCAACCAGAAGTACGCCGACTTCGTACGTCGCCACGGGCGCTCCCGGGTGGGGCTCCTGACCGGGGACAATTCTCTGAACGCGACGGCCCCGGTAGTGGTCATGACCACCGAAGTCCTCCGCAACATGATCTACGCCGGCTCGGATGCGCTGGCGGGGTTGCGGTACGTGGTCCTCGACGAGGTCCACTACCTCCAGGATCCCTACCGTGGCTCGGTTTGGGAGGAGGTGATCGTGCACCTGGCCGAGGATGTGGACCTGGTGTGCCTCTCCGCGACGGTTTCCAACGCCGAAGAACTGGCCAACTGGGTGGGTACGGTGCGGGGATCGACAGCGGCGGTAATTGAGGACCACCGGCCGGTACCCCTGGAAGACCTGTTCCTCGTAGGAGAAAAGGCAACTGGCCAGCTGTTGCTCCTGCCCACGTTCGCGGAGGGCAAGCCCAATCCGCAAGCCGCTGAGCTGGTGGGAGGAGTCTCGCGGGCAGGGCGAGCCCGGCGGGTGCCTGTCTTCGCCCCCAGGCGGGCCGCTACCGTCGGGTTGCTCCGGGAGCGCCACATGCTGCCGGGCATCTACTTCGTCTTCAGCCGGGCCGGCTGCGACGAGGCGGTGCGCCAGTGCCTGCGGGAAAGCCCTGCCCTGACGACGGCCGGAGAGCGGCGTCAGATCCGGTCCATTGCGCACGCGGCCACCGCTTCGCTACCCGACGGTGACCTTCGGGCCCTGCACTACACCCCTTGGCTCGCCGGCCTCGAAGCCGGCTACGCCGCTCATCACGCCGGCCTTGTGCCCCCTTTTAAAGAGGCGGTTGAACGGTGTTTCGCGGCCGGCCTGGTCAAGGTCGTCTTCGCCACTGAGACACTAGCCCTCGGCATCAACGTGCCGGCCAGGTCCGTGGTGATCGAAAGGCTGGCCAAGTTCGACGGGGAAAGGCTGGCGCCGCTTACCCCTGGCGAGTACACGCAACTGACCGGCCGTGCGGGCCGCCGGGGGACCGACGAGGTCGGCTTCGGGGTGGTCACCTGGTCGCCTGGGGTGGACGTTGCCGGGGTGGCCGCCCTGGCCGGGGCGCGCACCTACACCCTCACGTCCAGCTTCCGGCCCACCTACAACATGGCGGCCAACCTGGTCCGGCGTTACAGCCCAGAGGTGGCCCGGCACCTGCTCAACCTTTCCTTTGCTCAGTACCGCGCAGATGCCGACGTTGTCCGCTTGGAGGCGCAGTTGGAAAAGGCCCGCCAGGAAGAAACCAGCGCCCGAGCCATGGCCGAGTGCGAGCGAGGTGACATTTGGAAGTACAGAACGATCCTCCATGCGGACCGGCACGAGAGGCGGGCTCGCGTGCAGGCACCCGATGTCAGGGCCGCTCTGGAACGCCTGCGGCCAGGGGATGTCGTTCAGGCACCTGACCGCCGCCGTGCTGCCAGGGAGGTGGCCGTCCTTTCCACCAAGCAACGCAAAGGCGGTGACCTGGTGGTGCGGGCGGTCACGGCCGGGCGCCGCGTGGTCAGCTTCGGACTGGGCGACTTGCGATCTCCTCCGCTTGTCCTGCGCCGGATCGCGGTACCAGTACCGTTCGCCCCCAAGAGCCGTGAGTTCCAGCGCAAGCTGGCAGCGGGGCTCGGGATGGCGGCCCAGGACCGTCTCGGGGAGAGACGGCGCGAGGCCACCGCTGACCGCCACGAGCGGTCGCTGGAGTCGTGCCCCGACTTGCCGGCCCACCTGCGGGCGGCGGCCCGGGCCGAGCAAGCGGCCAAGCAGGTGGGGCGACTCGAGCGCCAGTTGGGCAGCCGGCGCGAATCGGTCGCCCGCCAGTTCGACCGGGTCCTGGCCGTCCTCGAGCAACGGGGCTACCTCAAGACCGCGGACCGCTCCTGGGGGCTGCTGGAGGCGGGCCACCGCTTAGCCCGCCTCTACCACGACCAGGATCTGCTTGTGGCTGAGTGCCTGCGGGAGGGGCTTCTCGATGGGCTGCGCCCCCCGGAGATGGCGGCTGTTGTCTCGGTGTTCACCTTCACGCCCCGTGGGCCATCGATACCCACCAGCACCACGTTCCCGACCGAGAGGGTACGTGGCCGCTGGGAGGCCGTGCAGTCCGTGGCCTGGCAGCTGGCGGCCGACGAGGAAGAGGTGGGTTTGCCGGCCACCCGGACGCCCCACCCCGGCTTTGCCGCCATGGCTTACGGCTGGGCCAGGGGGAAGGAACTGGGGAAGCTGCTTGGCAGCGGCGAAGAGATGGGGGCCGGTGATTTCGTCCGCAACGCCAAGCAACTCATCGACCTGCTCCGCCAGCTGGCGGACGTGTTGCCCGACATCGCCTCAGCCGAGTCGGCCGCCAAGGCCGCGGCCGCGCTCTTGCGGGGGGTGGTGGCGGCTTCGTCGGCCGTCGAGGCCAGAAATTGAGCCGGGGCCAGAGCGCAGACCGGGGCCAGAGCGCAGACCGGGGCCAGAGCGCAGACCCGGCTGTCGGCGGTGCCGCGCCCTAAGGTGGCTACATCAAGTCCTGGGCGCTTTATGAGTCTCCTGGTAGTTACCTTTGGGGGGAGGTCGAGCTGAGGCCGCCGGGCGAGCACGAAGTGGCCGTCCGGGTGGTCGCCAGCGCTTTGAACCACCTGGACCTGTGGCTGGCCGAGGGCCAACCGAGACCGAAGGCTCTGCCCATGGTCCCTGGCTGCGACGGTGCCGGGGTCGTGGCCGCCCTGGGGGAGGGGGTGACCATGTGGCAACCGGGGGACGAGGTGGTCATCAACCCGTCCTTTGCCTGCGGGCGCTGCCCGGAGTGCCTGTCCGACCGGTCTGTCCATTGCGCCAAGTGGGGGATCATGGGAGAGCACTACTGGGGTGCCCACGGGGATCTGGTCCTGGTGGGGGAGGCCAACTTGGTGGCCAGGCCGGTCGGTAGCAGCTGGGAAGAAGCCGGCTCCTACGGGCTCTGCGGCCTCACCGCCTACAGGATGCTGCGCCGTGCCCGTCTGGCCGCGGGGCAGGCCCTCCTCGTCGTCGGCGTGGGCGGAGGGGTTTCTAGTGCCGCCCTGCTCCTCGGGGTGGTGATGGGCGCACGGGTCTTCGCCACCTCACGTGATCCCCTCAAGCGGGCCCGGGCGGTCGAGTTGGGGGCACTGGAGGCCTTTGGTTCGGCCGGCGATGGTGCCTTCCCGATCAAGGCCGACGTAGTCCTGGACAGCGCCGGCGCGCCGACCTGGGAACGCTCGACGCGTTCGTTGCGCCCAGGGGGGCGCCTGGTCCTGTGCGGTGCGACAGGAGGAGCCAAGGTACAGCTTGACCTGCCCAAGCTCTTCTTCGGGCAGCAAGAAGTGATCGGGTCCACCATGGGCACCTTCCGCGAGTTCGCCGAAATGACGGGCTTGGCTGGGAGGCTTCCTGTGGTTGTCGACCAAGTCTTTGACCTGGGTGAGTACCCGGCGGCCCTGGCCAAGCTCCGGTCGGGTAGCCAGTTCGGCAAGATCGTCCTGCGCCACGGTTAGCCGATGCCCCCTCGGGCCCAGAGGATCCACCACCCGCGCCGGCCCGCCTCATAGGCTGGCGGGACGCATGGCCCCGCACCTGGTTGACGTCCCATACGCCCACGAGACGTGGACTGAGGCAGAGGCAGACGTTCTCCGGCGCTACTTCACCAACCTCGAGGCCCCGGTGTTTGCCCTGGTCAACCTGCCCGAGGTGGTCAAGGGGGCGCTTTTCGCCCGCTACTCCCGCTCAGCCAAGAGCCTCCGGCGGTTGTTTTTGGACGAGTTCGTGGGTGACCTCGACGTGAGCGGCGACCACTCGCTCGACGCCACCGTCGGGATGGCGCGGGCCGAGCAGCTTTACGAGCGGGTGTTCTTCGAGTACGGTGACGACTCCGTCGCTCAATTAGGCGGCGTGCACCTGGCCTGCGAGCAGGCGTCCAACCTGCTCACGAAGGTACTCGAGCGTGGGCGGCTCATGTCTTACATGGAAAAGTCAACGCGCTACGTGGCTTACGACACCCGCCTGCCCAGTGGCCGTTATCGCTATTACCGGAGCCCGGAAGTACTTGCATCTCCCCTTGGCGCCCGCTACGTCGGCGACATGGACCGCATGTTCGATGCGTACGCACAGCTTTTACCCCGGGTTTATGAGTTTTTTGCCCACTGCCATCCGAAGCCCCCAACAACGAGCGATTTTGCCTACCGTCAATCGTTGAAGGCAAAGGCTTATGATGCGCTACGTGGCCTGCTCCCGTCTGCTGCCACGTCCAACCTTGGGATTTATGGTTCCGGCCAAGCCTTTGAGGCATTGTTGCTCCGGATGCGGGCGCAGCCTTTGCCCGAGGCGCGCCATTATGCCGAGCTGATGTTGGTAGAGCTACGCAAAGTTATCCCCTCATGGGTGCGCAGGGTGGACATAGCGGATAGGGGTCTCGCCTGGACAGACTACATGCAAACAAACGATCACGTAATGAGCGATGTGGCCGAGGCTCTTTTCGGTAAGTTTGGCGTCGCTAACCGTGCCCCATTTCGTGCGGGGTCTCCAGAAGTCACACTGGTGGATTGGGACCGCAATGCCGAGGTGAAACTGGTGAGCGCCATGCTCTACCCGTATACGCACTTACCTGAGCAAGAGCTAGAGGCTCGGGTAAGCCGGATGGAGCCGTCTGAGCGGCTGGAAATAATGCGAAAGTATTCAGGTGAGAGGATAAATCGTCGGCACCGGCCAGGGCGCGGGCTCGAGAGGTGCTCTTACCGTTTCGACGTGGTATCGGACTACGGGGCTTTTCGCGATCTTCAGCGGCACAGGCTGCTGACCATCGAATGGCAAGGATTGACGCCTTACCATGGTTACACCATGCCCGAGGCCGTTGCGGCGGCCGGTGGCGCCGAACTTTACGAGAGCGCCATGCGGCGATCTTGGAGCCTGTTCGAAGCCCTGGCCGAAGGCTTCGGCGAGGTCGTCGCTGCCTACGCGGTGGCCTTGGCCTACCGGGTGCGCTTCAGCGTGCACATGAACGCCCGCGAAGCCATGCACGTCCTGGAGTTGCGTACCTCCCCCCAGGGCCACCCTGAGTACCGCGGGGTCTGCCAGCAGATGCACCGGCTCATCGCCGCACAGGCGGGCCATGAGGCTGTGGCCGAACTTATGAAGTTCGTAGACCATTCGAGCGAGGAGGAGGAGTTGGGCCGCTTGGAGGGCGAACGCAGGGCTGAGGCCCGCCGTCGGGCCTAGTCAGGGCGGCGGCGATGCCGGCCACCCGCCTGGGTGCGTCGTGGCGGGAAGGGCGCTGGTGGCATTCAGGGCGGGCGGAACGGATTTCTTGTGCGCCGCTGACCAGGCTGAACTCGTAAAGGAGCAGGTCCCATGGTATTTTGCCCACTTGAGGGGCAAGGCTGGGTGCGCCATGATGGGCCGCAGAAGCAAGCGGGGCTCGCCCTCGCAACGCCTTGCAGGGAGGCCCGGAGGCAAAGTAGACAACGACTTCTGCACTACCGGTAGCGTGCCTACCTGGGGTGCGTTGGCGGTACCAAAAGCTCCCGGGCCCCCTGCTCCTTGCAGGGAGCACCTCTCCCCAGCACAGCTTCTGACGTGCCGATTGGTGGCTGGCGCCGCGTTCGCTTAACATGCCCCCGCCGCTAGCGCGCGGCATGTGCCATCCTGTCTGCTTGAAATGCCTCAAGGAAAAACACCCATGCCGGACGAAGACCTCGATGACCAACTACTCGACGACGAGAGCGCCGAGCTGCCCGAGGACATCGACGAAGATGAGCTCGACCTCGACGATGTCGAGCTCACCGAGGAAGACCTGGACGAAGACGCCGACCTAGACGCTGACGAGAGCGATGAGGCGATCGTCGATGATGAGGTTGATGAGGTTGACGACACACTCCTCGGTGCGGAGGAGGAAGAAGAGCTCGAGGAGGAAGACGAAGACGAAGACGGCGATGACGTGGAGGCGAGCCTGGACGTCATCTTGAAGTCGCGCCTGGTCGTCGACGAAGAAGAAGAAGACGAAGAAGAGGTTGACGAAGAGGAGACCGAGGGCGGGGAGCGCGAGACCACTACGCGGGTCTTGCCAAAGCAACCGGGGGAGTTCGTCTGCCAATCCTGCTTCCTCGTGAAGCATCAAAGCCAGCTGGCTGACAAGGAGCGCCAGTTATGCCGAGACTGCGTTTGATGCGGCTGTGGCGGGTTTGGTGCGCCTATGCCGGGACTGCGCTTGATGGCGTGGCCAACTGCGCCAGGACATAGTCGCTTTCAGCGCTACCGTGGTGGGCATGAGAGCACTGCCCCTGTCGAAGTTCCCAGAAGAGCGGGTGCTGGACCTTGTCCTCTACGTCCCGCTCGGGCTCGCCCTGACGATTGCGGAGACCGTACCTGAACTTGCTCGAAAGGGCCGGTCCCGGCTTGAGCCGCAAGTACGGCTTGCCCGCATGGTCGGGCAGCTGGCAGCCAAGCAGGGGTACAAACAGGCGGTGAAGCTGGCCGGCAACCGCTTCGGTACCCTCCACCCGAAGGCTGGCCCCCCTCCAGCAAGCCGGGAGGAGGATCCCGGCGGCGCTAAGAGCGCGGGAGGGAGCGCACGCACTGCCACCATGGCTAACCCTGAGGGCGGAGCGCATCCCCGCAGAGCGACA
>JAKAWM010000020.1 GCA_021827285.1 Actinomycetes bacterium
GCTACAGGCCTATCCACGGGCTCACGACCATCCCCACCAGGAAAAGGGATACGCAGGCGGCAACCAGGTCCAGCGCGGCCACGCCCACCAGCCGGCGCAGCCCTCTTAACCGCCGACCAGGTGAGAGGAGCAAGCGGGCCACCAGCACATGAGCCCTCCCCCAGATGAGAAGGAGCTGGCGGGCCAACTGCCGGCCCCGCTGGCTACCGACCGCTCTCCCCTCGGCGAAGGCCAAGATGTCGGAGGCCGGGTTGACCAGTTGCCAAGTGGACGGGAGCCGGTGCCGGATGACGGGCCGGACCTCGACATCGGGCACGCCGGTATGATCCTGTGCCCACCGGGTGGGCGCGGGCGATGTGGAGATGCTCTTGCGAGCAGGGGCAGGAAGCCGGGGGGCAGGTTGGCCGGCGCGTCGGCTTAACCCCTGGCCGACCGCTACCGGGCCGGGCGGTGCCGGGTCGGCGCCTTGCGCTGCCCGTACCCAGGCGCCGAGCTCGGGGTGGCCAAGGGCATCGAGCAACCCCTCCAGCTCCGCCACCCACTCAGATGGGCCTGGGCGCTCCGGTCTGCCAGCCACGGAAAGGCAACGCTCGCAAAGCTCCCACAGCCCCGGCATGTCCGCCAGCCTCCGCCAGCGGCGCGGCAACTCCAGGTCGATGCTCACATGGTCACCCGAGCGCTGAAGCCCCTGGATAGGAAAGTGCGCCGCCCCAACCACACGCAGGAAGATGAGGGCAAGAGAGTACCGGTCCGACGCCAGATCGGGCCGGCCGCCGGGCGCAACCGCGGGGTCGTCCCAGTTGGGGGTGGTCGCGCGGGGGCGCGCGAGCGAGGCGGCGGCACCTGGCCCGCCGCTGGCTCCCGGCCCGCCGCTGGCACCTGGGCCGCCGCTGGCTGCCGGCCCAACGCTGGCTCCTGGGCGGTCGTAGTCCTCTTGAGGCCCGAGGGCGCCAGCACCGTGGTCGATGCCCTCGGGCAGCAACACAGCGTCGTCACAGTCCAGGATGTACACGGCTGGGCCCGGGTGCAGCGACCAGAGGATGTTCTTGGCCGAGAGGTCGCCGTGAACGACGCCGGCCACCCCGGCCGGCCACGTCTCGAGGGGGTTAGAGCCGGCATGCGGGTGTGGAGTGGCACCGCTATCGGTCGGCATGGCAGTCCGTGCGCCCGGCTGCCAAGCCTCGAGCAGCCGAGCCAGCGCGTACACCAGGGCCACCCTGGCCGCCGAACCCGGTTCAGGGAGAGCGACGCCGTAAGCCACGGCCAAGCGGTCCGGATCGGTGGTCAGGTAGCTGAGGGTCGCCAACCTCGGGGCCCCGTCGCGATGGCTCACCCAAAACGGCACCGGCGCCTTGGGTAGGACGCTCCCGACGGCGAGGGCAGGGTCAGTGCCGATAACCGCTCGCTCGGGCCACGCGGTTGCCGCGTACGTACGGGACGCAAGACCAGCGTTGAACGCCCCTAGCCGGGCCGGCCAAGACACGAGCCCTTGCAAGTCGGCCAGCGGCCTGGGGGCGCGCAGTTCCTTGTAAACGTGCTCGGGGCCCAGCCCGGCGGGGCCACTTTCAACCTGAAAAACCCGGCCCTCGCCGCCTTCGGCCAGCAGCGCCCCCAGCCGCAGCTGACCGCGAGCCACCACCCGAGCCTCGTCTGCGGTGGTGACACCGCGGCCATGGGTCACCCTGGCGCTCTCGGGCACTCCTCTTGCCGGGCTCACTGGGCCCAGTTTGGTCCCTTGAGCGAATCTGGTGGTCGCAAGTGTTCTCTAGCTGCACTTAGGACCACCAGTTTGGCTAGGGCGTACCTGGATGCTCCCGAGCGCCCGCCCCTCAGCCCGAGTTTCGGGGTGAGCCATTCGCGGGTCCCGAGCGTCCCCAGTAGCCTGCCCGCGAGCGCCTCCCTCAATATCCCGCCAGGGGGTCCACCTGCCCGACCAGAGGAAGGCCAGCAGCGAAGCGCTCGACGTTCTCACGAATGCGCCCGGCCAGCAGCGGCCGGGTCATCTCCTCGGTGTCGGCGGAATGGGGAGTGATCAAGCAGTTCGGCATGGACCATAGGGAGTGGCCGTCGGGCAACGGCTCAGGATCAGTTACGTCGAGAGCAGCTCCGCCTATGCTTGCGTCCTCCAGTGCGCTCACCAGGGCCGCGGTATCGACGTGGCGCCCGCGGGCCACGTTTACCAGCCAGGATTGCCGGCCCATCAGCTTCAACTCGACCTCCGAGATGATGTGCGTCGTGGCCGGGGTAAGCGCCAGGGCCAGGAACACCACCAGGGCATCCGGCAAGTGCGCGTGCAGCTGCTCCGGGCTCACGGTGCGGTCGGCCCCGCTCAACGGTCCAGGGCTCCTTCGTACCACGGTGGCGCGCACACGGAAGGGGGCGAGCAGGTCCAGCAGCACTCGGGTTATACCGCCTCCACCCAGGATGGTGACGCGAGCATCGTAGAGCGAAACAGCGGCTGGCTTACCCCAGGAGGTGGCGCGGGCACGGACCGGCAACTGCCGAAGACCAGCCAGGGCCAGACAGAGCGCGTGCTCGGCTACCGGCTCGGCGTACGAGCCCTTGGCACACGTCCAGGTGATGTGGCTGAAGCTGGGGTCGGAGAACAGCCCCACCTCGCCCACCTTCTCGACCCCGGCCATGGGCAGCTGCACCCATCGCACGTCAGGCTGCGCCGCCAAGGCCTCCCCGAGGCCCCGGGCTACGTCCCACCAAGTCGTCCACACCAGGGCGTCGGCTGGCTCTCCGGCTTCGACCACGACGCCCCCGCCCTGGCGAACCGCGTCTAGCGCGAACCGAGGGCGCCCGGGCACGACCAAGACGCGTGGAGAAGGGCTCACCACAGGGGTCGGTCTACCAGATGGGGCGGCTCATGCGTCTATGACCCCAGCACGCCAGGCTCTCCCAGGCGGAGTGTTCCCCTGCCACCGCGGATTGGCAGAGATGATGGAGAAAATTGTCGTCGCTACTGATAGCTGTACCAGTGGTGCTCGACCCCACGGGATGGCGTACAGCGACCCGCCAGAAATGTTCGTCGGTGTGCTGCGAGATCGATACTTCGAGTTCTTGATGATTGACGGTCACCCCGCGACGGGCGACCAGCTTCTCGCTCACTGAAAACCCCCTGCCAGACCCTGGAACTGCTGGTACCAGCTCACCCAGTATCCCAAACCGAAGGCGAGCGCTCCAAGCCACCAGGGCCAGGATTTCCACCCCGTTCAAGAAATTTCTTGACCAACATGGACGTCTCGCGCCCTCTCCGCCACGCTTGGCGTTGGTCCGGCCTCCCGAGGATCCCCCAGACGAGCCGGCCACCAGTTGGCCCGTCCCAGGAGAGCCACGGTGGCGGGGACGAGCAGCGTCCGCACCAGAAAGGTGTCCATAAGGACCCCGATAGCCAAGCCGAACCCGACGTCGCGTACCTGGCTCCCGCTCGGGCCGCTGCCGGCTTCGAACGCCAAAACCCCAAAAGTCCCCGCCAGGACCATGCCGGCGGAGGTAACGGTTGGCCCCGTCCGGCCAATAGCTCTGACTACCGCCTCTCGTAGCCCCCCGCGGCGGGCTTCTTCCCGGATGCGCGTCATGACCAGGATGTTGTAGTCCTCCCCCAAAGCCAGCAAGAAGATGAACATGAGGAACGGGAGGATGAACGTGATCCCCCTGCTCCCGGAGATGTCGATGAAGACCAGCGTCGAGAGCCCCAGGGCGGCCAGGTAGGACAGGCCCACGCTCACGATCAAGTAGAGCGGGGCCACGGCGCTGCGCAATACCAGCGCCAGAAGGAACCCGATGGCGAGGATGGCCACGGGCACGATGGTGATGAGGTCGTGGTTGGCCGTCGTGCTCACGTCGTAGAGGGCGGCCGCCTCTCCGCCCAGGCCGCTATCTAGGGCACCGGACGCATGAGCCGCGGCTTGGACCGCCTGGCGGACTGCCGGCGTAGCGTGGAGTGCGGGCGTCGAGTCCTGGGCGCCGGCCTTGAGCACTGCCTGCCATTGCACGGTGCGCCCGTCGGGGGACACGAATTGCACCAAAGACCGGTAAGCGGCGTACTCGGCAGCCGGGACGCTGGCTCGCAAGTTGGGGGGCTCCGCCAAGGGCAGGGAGCCCGGCGCAACGCTCAGCCGGGCATGGAGCGAGCTGAGGGTAGCCGGGCTAATGGCCACGCCCGTGGGATCGAGAGGGCCTGCCAGCCGGAGAAAGTCCCCCGAACCCAGAAGGGACCGTTGCGCCTGGACCAATACGTTGGGCTGAGCCCAAATCGGCCGACCATAACGGAAGACCAAATTGGCTGGGTTGGCGCTGGTTTCGGGAAAATGCTTGGCCAGTAACGCATTGCCCGCCGCAGCGTCCGAACCGGCTGGTGCGCTGAGGGCACCCGCGAACCCGGCCGAGTAATAGCCCAGAGCGGCGATCGATAGGCCGCCGAAGAAGGCGACTCCAATGACGAGGGTCAGGACAGGGCGAACGACCAGACGGCCCGCCACCCGGCCCCACCATCCGTCTCTCTCCCCACCTGGTAGGGCCGTCACCCGGCTCGGCCAAAAGGCGGCGCGGCCAAAGATGGAGAGCAGTGCCGGTAGCAGGGTCAGCCCGGCCAGGAGCATCACGGCCACGCCCACCGCAAGCGGCACACCCAGGTCGTGGTAGAGCCCGAAACCGGCCAGGAGCAGGGTGAGAAGGGCGAAGACCACCGTCCCAGCCGAGGCACTGATCGACTCACCCACCCGAGCCAAGGCCACCGCGACCGCCTCCTTGGGGGCAAGGCCAGCGCGCATCTCTTCCCGGGCGCGGAACACAAGGAACAAGCCGTAGTCAGTCCCCGCCCCCAGTAACAGAACTATCAGCAGCAGTTCAGTGATCTCGGAGATCTTCACGCCATGGGCGCCCAGAGCCCCGATGAAGCGCATCGACACCAACAGCGCCACTCCGGCGGGCGCCAAGGTGATCAGGGGGGCCAGGACGGAGCGGAAGATCAAGAGCAACAAGATGACGATGAAGATCAAGGAGAACAACTGGATCCGGTTGCTGGTGCTGTTGCTGCTGGTCTGGTTGGCGACATTGGTGGCGACGGTCCCCGCCAAGTGAAGAGCGAAACCCGCCGGTGGTTTGACTTTGCCAAACGTCGCCTCCAAGTCGTGGACGATAGGCGCCTGTGCTGAGACGTCGGTCGGGCCAGGACGGGCCGTCACCAGGATGCTGGCCGCCTGGCCGTCCAGTGACGTGCCCACGACCCGAGCCGACAAAACCCCGGGAACTAGGCCGGCTAAAGCGGTCTCCCGGCTTACAGCGGACAGATCCGAGGGGCTGAGCCCAGCCGGAGCGACGGCAACAATGAAGATGCCGGCGTGCTTGCTACTGCTGCCCAAGATGGGCGCCGCCAGGGTGGCCGCCTGGTTGCTGGGCGCGTTGGAAGGCAGGAAGTCGGCGTTGTTGTTGTTCACCTCGCTGCCAAGCGAGGGCAGCACAGCGGAAGACACCGCGATTACAGCCAGCCACGCGACCAGCACCAACCAACGGAAATGTACAGAGAACCGGCCCAGGCCGGCAAAGAACCGTTCAGTGAGCGACACTGCGGGCTACTCCTGGGGAACGCCAAGGACGGGGGCGCCTTCGATCCTAGCTCCGCTTCAGCGGACTGGCGGGCATCGGAAAGGCCACGGGCTCACTATTAGCGCCGCCTCCCGGAAGATCCTCCCAGCGGCCTCACCCCGGAGATCCCCCAGCCGGCCCGCGCCCGGCCCCGGTGCCTGGCCCGCGCGCCGGCACCCACAACTCCTGTACCAGCCCGTAGGCCAGGGCCTCCCGGGCGTCCAGCCACCGCCCGAGGGCCATATCAGCCTCTACATGCTCGGCCGGTTGCCCGGTCGCCGTAGCCACGCGCTGGACGAACCTTGCCAGCTGGGCCTGGTGATGTACCACCCAAGCGCACAGCTGGGCGGCGTTGCCTGCAGCCATGGCCTCCGGTTCGGCCAGATGCAACCGGGCGTGGGGCGCCGCCAGGCGGCGCGCACCCGCGGCCAGGACCCCGATGGCCGTGCCCTCCGCCCTACCCACACAGGTCACCTTGCCCAGCAAGTCCATGGTGTCGATCACGGTGAAGGCGGCCTGCAGCGGGCCCCCACCGGAGTCGAGGTAAAGCTGGACGGCGGCGTCTCCCAGGGCGTCGAGCGCCATGAGCTGGGTAGCCAGCAAGCCGGCTGCGTCATCATCCAGCGGTCCCCGCACGTGGATGACCCGGCGTTCGAACAGCTGCAGCTCCCACGGGTACTCCCGCTCGCCCCTCACTCCCGCCCCCACCCTGGCCTCACCCGCGGGCCACCGCCAGCCCTGCCAGAGCTACAGGTCCATGTCACCGGGGTGGCGGTGGGGCATGCTGGTGGCCGGGATTTGCCCCAACCGTCCGGCTTGGTAATCCTCCAACGCCTGCAAGATCTCGGCCCTGGTGTTCATGACGAACGGCCCGTAGTGGACCACTGGCTCCCGGATGGGCTGGCCACCGAGCAGCAGCACCTCGAAGTCCGCCTTTCCCTCGCTGGCCGCTAGCACCACGGTGCCCCCGGGCCCGAACACCACCAGTTGGCCCATGTGCACCGGCCACTTTTCCGCTCCTGCGGATCCCTGGCCGGCCAGGACGTAGGCCAAGGCGTTGAAGTCGGCCCGCCACGGCACCTCAGCCCGAGCACCCGGGCTGATGGTGGTATGGACCATGGTGATGGGTGTGAACGTGGAGCCCGGCCCCGCCTGGCCGGCGACCTCTCCGGCGATGACTCGCAGCAGCGCCCCCCCGTCCGGCGTGGAGAGCAAAGTGGCCTCCTTACCTCGTATGTCCTGGTAACGGGGCGGAGCCCACTTGTTGGCCGCGGGCAGGTTGACCCACAACTGGATGCCATGGAAAAGGCCGCCCGATACGACAAGTGCCTCCGGTGGCGCCTCTATATGGAGGATCCCGGCGCCCGCGGTCATCCATTGCGTGTCACCGTCGGTGATCCGGCCTCCACCACCATTGGAGTCCTGGTGCTCGAAGATCCCATCGATCATGTAGGTAACCGTTTCGAACCCGCGGTGCGGGTGCCACGGTGTCCCCTTCGGCTCGCCGGGGCCGTAGTCCACCTCTCCCATCTGGTCCATGTGCACGAAGGGGTCGAGGTCGCTCATGCCCACCCCAGCGAAGGCCCGGCGGACGGGGAAGCCTTCCCCCTCCAAGCCGCCCGGGGCTGTGGTAACTGATCGCACTGGCCGGGGCTTCAGATCGAGCCCGGGCACCGGGATACGGGGAAGGACAAGGACGTCGTCAACGGTTATGGCCGGCATGGAGCACCTCTTTGCGTGGGAGCTTGGACAGCTCCTGGGAACGGACCAACAAATACAGCGTCTTAGCTATTCCTTTCGCCTCCCCGGAAGCCGCCCATTTAGGCGCCGCGCGGCCACAGCTGACCGGCTTGATAGCTTCACTGTTATGAAATACACCCACCTAGGCCGCAGCGGCCTGTCCATCAGCCGCCTCTGCCTCGGCACCATGAACTTCGGCCCGCTCACCGACGAGCCGACCGCATTCGCCATCATGGACCGCGCCCACGAGACCGGGGTTAATTTCTTCGACACGGCCAACGTCTACGGAAGGCGCCAGACCCCGCCCGGCCAGGTGGCCGACAACGACCAGTCCCATGCCGGTTGGACCGAAGAGATAGTGGGCCGGTGGTTCGCCCAGGGCGACGGCCGGCGCGAACGGACCGTGCTGGCCACCAAGGTGTACGGCAACATGAGCGACCTGCCCAACGAGAGCCGCCTCTCCGCGCTCAACATAAAGAGGGCTTGCGAAGCCTCGCTCCGCCGCCTCCAGACCGACTACATCGACATCTACCAGATGCACCACATCGACCGCGACACTCCCTGGGACGAGATCTGGGAAGCCATGGACGTCCTACGCCACCAGGGCAAGATCGTCTACGTCGGTTCGTCCAACTTCGGGGGCTGGCACATCGCTCAAGCCCAGGAGGCCGCCAAGCAGCGCCATTGCCTCGGCCTGGTAAGCGAGCAGTCGCTCTACAACCTCTTCGTCCGCGACATAGAGCGCGAAGTGTTGCCGGCGGCCGCGTTCTACGGCCTGAGCCTCATCCCCTGGTCGCCGCTCCAGGGCGGTCTCCTGGGCGGAGCGGCGCGCCAGGCCCGCGAGGGCAGGCGCCGCCTCCAGGGCCTGGCTAAAGAAACCCTCGAGACGAAACGCCCTCAGGTGGAGAGCTACGAGAAGCTCTGTGACGAGCTGGGCGCCCCGCCGGCAACGGTCGCCTTGGCGTGGCTGCTGACCCGGCCAACGGTCGCCGCGCCCATTATCGGGCCGCGCACGCTGGCGCAGTTCGACAGCGCCCTCCCGGCAGTCGACCTGGACCTGGACGGCGATACCCTGGCCCGGCTGGACGACATCTTCCCCGGCCACAAGCCGGCGCCGGAGGACTACGCTTGGTGACCTTCTCCCGGAGGCCGTCCCAAAGTTAGTAGTACGCGCTCACTTGCGAGCAGGCGGGCGCATTGTGGCAAGCCTCCAAATGTGCCACCTGGCTTTGAAGGGCGGACTTGGACTTGGCCGGCAACGAGGCATAGACGTTGTGGAGCTCGTTGGGGTCCTTGGCCAGGTCGTAGTACTCGTGCGCCCCGTCCTTGTACTGGACGTACAGGGCCGCGCCGGTCCGTAGTGCGATGTAGGAGGGAGGGTTGCCGCTATTGGGCTCGACCGTGTCAGGTTGGTCCGGGCCCTTTTCGATCGGGCCCATGTGCTCGATAAGCACCCCCTGGGGCCAACCGGGCGACGCGCTCGTGCCCTTGGCCTTGAAAAGGAGCGGCGTGAGGCTCCTCCCATCCACCCCCTCTGCGGGCTTGGTCCCCGCCAAGGCGTCGAAGGTCGAGCGCAGGTCGATGTTCTCGGCGAAGGCAGAGATGCGTGAACCGGCGGCAATGCGCGGCCCGACGACGATGAGCGGCACGCGGATATCGGTGTCGAAGGCGGTGAGCTTGCCCGGCATCATGTCGTGCTCGCCCATGTGCAGCCCATTGTCCGAGCTGAAGACGAAATAGGTATTGGAGAGCGCGCCCGTGCGGCGCAGTGCTGATACCAGGTTGGCGATGAGGTCGTCCACCGACTTAACGTCCTGCGCGCGCAGTCGGAAGGCGGACGCGATCTCGGCCTGGGCCTTAGGGCCGAGGGGCGGGAAGTCCTTCAGCCACTCAGGTGCGGCCGTGTTGGCCGTCCCGTAAGCGGGAGTCTTGGGGTACTGGAGCCCAGGGTAAAGGCTGGCGTACTTGGGCGCCGGAGTGTAGGGGGCGTGGGGTGCGAAGGTGGCGACTTCCAGGAAAAATGGCTGAGACCCGTGCTTGGCTGCCATACCGGCCACGAACTGGTCACCAAGGCGGGAAAGCACGTCGGTCAGGTAGTTGTCCTTGCTCGCTTCGTTAGGCCCCCCGTAGTGCACCACCTGGCTGTCCTGTTTCAGGTTGTAGTTGAACTCCGGGTAACCCCAGTCCGCTACGGCCCAGTTGGACCACCCCGGAGGAGTTGGGGTGGACATGTGGTAGCGGTTCAGGTACTTGCCCATCATGGCCGTGCGGTAACCGAGGGCCGAAAGGTCGGTGGCTATGGTCGAGTACTGGTCCCCGTGGGCATTGAAAGCCTTGTCGCCCCCGTTTGGCCCGGTGTTGTCGTAAACGTGCGTGTCGTGAGGCAGGCGCCCCGTAAAAATAGATGCCCGAGAGGGACAGCAAAGGGAATCGGATACGAAGTAGTCGGTGAAGGTCGCCCCCTGCCCTTCCAGCGCCACGAGATGGGGCATGAACCGCTGGGTGACCAAGTTCCAAGACAGGTCGTCGGTGAGCACAAAGACGATGTTCGGGCGCGAAGGTGCAGCCTGTGCTTGGCGCACGGCTGGAGAAGAGGGTACGGTCACGACCAAGGCGGCGACCATGGCAGTTACCGCCGAGACGGCGATAAAGGGGCGCGGGTGCGCGAGCTTCGACATTGACAACTCCTGTGCCCGCAAGGCCAAAGACGGGTCTGTACCACCTTGGCAGGGTGGGCGGCGGTCGGCTCCTTACCTTGGTCCCGACTTGGTAAGGCCTTTTGGCCCCGAAGGAGGGCCTACGCGTAGCGGGGCGCGCCCCACTCGACGCCACGCCAAACTCGTTAGCGCACGTGAAGGTGGACGGTGATCTGGCCACTGGTCGCAACCACCCTGACCGCCTGCGGGGGACGATGGCTGTCCCCGGAGGGCTCCGGGCAGGGATGGCGGCGCTCACTCCAAATTGCAGCTGCGTAGCTCCGAGCGCCGCGCCGCACCCACGCGTATCCCTGGTAAGGCCCCAACGGGCGCCGTCGCCCGAGCGGTCCTTTGACTACTCATCAGGCTCAGCGGTGCCCATTTGCGGGGCCCGGCCAGACGGAGCTGAGCCACTCCGGGGCTACAGCTACAGGGGCCGCACCCGCTTCGCCTGAGGGCCCTTGGGCCCCTGCTCAGTGTCAAAGTCCACCTTCTGGCCCTCCGCCAGCTCGCGGTAGCCCGGTCCCTCAATGGACGAAAAGTGGGCGAAAACATCGGGGCCGCCATCATCAGGGGCAATGAAGCCATAGCCCTTCGATGCGTTGAACCATTTTACGGTGCCGGTAGGCACGTTAACCTTTCCTCCTGCTCATCACGCTCACACAACTTGCAGGGCCCCTCACTTTAGGGAAACCGGCAACGACGCACGGCTGGCATGACTTGGGGCCGCGGCTGAGGCAAGCCTACCATCCGGCCGGCGCCCGCTCCGGCCGGCGCCCGCTCCGGCCGATGCCCATGGAGTACGCCCTGGGCTGGCCAGCGGCCGGTAGCTGCGAGGCCCTAAGGCGTGTACCTGACCAGTTCCTCAGTCCCGGTCGCCGCCGTCGTGGTGTGGCCCATCACCGAGGTCCTCACGCTGCCGGCGCCCGTCTCGACCAGGCCCACGCCGCTGACCAGGTATACAGCATAATTGATGTTGTCGTCAATGGTCACCGGCGAACCGCTGGAGGTCATCCTCATCGCCATCTGGAGCTTCTCGGCACGGAACGTCCCAGCCGGCACCCTGACCACCTCCACTCCCATGCTGGTGGCCGCTTCCGTCATGTGCTCATGCATCGTGAACCCGGCTACGGCGGAGGTGAAATTGGCCGCGAAATGGCAAGGGTGGCACGAACCGATCATCGATGCGCTGGGGATGAAGTAGCTGCTGTTGCCGCTGACCGTCGTCCTGGTGGCTCCGCTCCCAGCCGCCAGCGAGACCTCAATGGCCCCGTTGGGCCCGATGACGTACTGTTCGGTGAAGGCGTGGGCACCCACGCTGTCCTGTACGTTCACCGCCTCCCCGCTGGCCGTCGTGTGGGCACTCACCACGTGAATGGTCAGGGTGGTGAACCCCGCCGCGGGCCCGCCCACGTCCCGGTACGTCCACGTCGCCCCCACAACCAGGGGAAAATAGGCATTGCCGCTCAGGTTGGCCAGAGCCGGTGCCCTGGAGGCGTAGGCCGTCGCACCGCTTGTAAGCGCCACGGGAGCAATACCGGCCACTACCGCGAATAAGGCGGCCGAACGCGAGCACCTCGCCACCATGGTGACATCCTCCTTTGCGGGCCGCGCCCGCCGTGCATGCGGGCCCCAGCCCGAACCGGTCATAGCTCAATGGTGACATAAGCCGACCGGCCGCGCCATGGGGGGAGGCCCCCATTCATAACGGACGAGCTGAGCCGGTCGAAGAGCCCACCCGAGCATGCCAGGCCCGGCCACCCTCCAGGCTGCCTGCTGAGCACTGGAAACCACCTGTGCCACTGCACTTCGCTAATTGGACCAGCGGGAGGCCAAGGCCGCTGGGGACTGAGGTGATCGCCGGTGCCTAGGCACCGGTTTGGGTACCAGCCAGCGCTCGGCCACTCACAGCATGTAGCCGATGTCTGAAGCACTTGAGGGGTAGGCGAAAACCACCTCTTTCAACTCGCTCGCGCTCAAACCGTTCCGGATGGCCAAAGCGAAGACATTTATGGTCTCCTCCGCATGGGGCCCAACCAGGTGGGCGCCAAGGACCCGCTCGGTGCCGTCTTCGACCAGGGTCTTGAAGCCCGTGTGCACCAGACCGACCCGGCGCGAGGAGTACCACCCCGACGTGTCCTCGTGGTGGGCCCTGAAGCGGAGCCCCTGTGCCATTGCGGTTGCCTCGTCCAAGCCCACTCGGGCCAGCGGCGGCGTCGTGAAGACAGCCGTGGGGATGCCCAAGTAGTTCGGGGTGCGCGTGTTGCCGTTCAGGAGGTTGGCCGCCACGGTGCGGCCCTGCATCCCCGCCACCGGCGTGAGAGGAAGACCGCCGCTCGAGACAGCGTCACCGGCTGCGTACACAGCTGGGTTGCTAACGCTCTGGAGGTACTGGTTGACCGCCACACCGCCCTTTTCCCCACGCTCGACCCCCGCTGCTCCCAGGTCCAGGTCGTCGACCTCGGGTACGCGTCCTGCCGCATGGACGACCAGGTCGGCGGGCACCTCGACATCCCCCGTGGCCGTGCGAGCGTGGACAACCAGCCCCTCCTCGCCCCTGGCGACGGCGTTGACCGAGGTGTTGAGACGCACCTCGACCCCGAGCTCTCGGGTGGTCTCCACGACTTGAGCGACTAGATCCGGATCGAACCCCTCTAGATCTAGAGCCCGTTGACCGCGATGAAGGATGCTCACCTGGGCGCCCGCGCGCGCCGCGACATGGGCGAGCTCAAAGGCGATGTAGCCACCTCCGACAAAGGACACCCGGTGGGGTAGCTGGCTGAGCTCCAAAAATCCGCTACTGGTGGTCAGGTGCTCCTCGCCCGGGATCCCGAGCGGCGCGTGGCGAGCCCCGGCGGCGCTCACCACGGATCTGCCCACGTAGGTCTCGTCACCGACGCGGAGGCTGGTCGGGCCTATGAAGCGAGCCCGACCGTGGGCAGTGAGCATGCCCGCCTCCTTGAAACTCCGCTCCATGGCTTCAGGCACACCATCGGTGAATGTCCGCTTGAACCGGGCCATATCGGGCCAAGCGAGCGCGGGGGCGGGTGCAGGCAGGCCCTTGCCTTGCATACGCCGGGCCCAGTCAATTAGCTCGGACAGGCCGACGAGGACCTTCTTCGGGTCGCAACCCCGGAGCTGGCAGGTGCCGCCGAAGGGATCCGAATCGACGACCACTACGCTCCAGCCCGCCTCCCGGCAGGGGAACGCGGCACTCTGGCCGGCGGAGCCCGTGCCCACCACGATGAGGTCAACTTCAACGGTCATGCTTATGCCTTTCTCTGGGCCCGGCCGGCCGGACCGGCTCGCTTCCCGTCTACCTCGAAGAAAAACTGCGCCGCTGCCTGGCGGATAGCCGTCGACCAAGTGGGATAAGCGTGCACTGCCTGGGCCAAGCGCCCGGTGAACATCTTCGTGCTCATGGCCAGCACCACCTCGTGCACCATCTCACCGGCACGAGGGGCGACGATCGTGGCGCCCAGAAGCCTACCCCCGCCCGACTCCCCGAGCACGCCCCGAGGGCCGGCGATGAGCTTCACGAAGCCCTCCGTCCGATCGGCGGCCAGGGCGCGGTCGACGCCGCTCATGGGCAAGAAGGCCACCCGCGCCCCGCCGGTCATCCGCCGCCTCCGATTGAGTCGCACCGGAGTACAGCCTCATGAGCACGGCCGATTGAAGCCCGCCAAGGTGCGACCAGGCAATGGGGCAAAGGACTCTGTCCCCTTCATCGAGGTCGTTCACCGCTGCCACCCCGTCGATGTCCCGCATCGTTGGCGCGGTCGCCCGGGCAACGAGCTTGGGTGGCCCGGTGGTCCCAGAGGAGTGCGTGAGAAGAGGCACCGCCGCTGGGTCCCACGATAACGCTCCTGCCTGCTCCGAGCCTGCATCTGTTAGGCCGTCGGCGTTGATCACTGCTCCCGCCCCTGCGGCCGCCATGAGCCGCTGGATGTCGGCTGGAGCGAGGCGGTGGTCCACCACTAGACCTGTTTTCCGCACCATAACGGGGTAAGGCCCCCTCCAGAGGTGCCGGTTGTGGTTATCAATGCTGGGGTTTGTTCGCTCTAGGCACGTTC
>JAKAWM010000021.1 GCA_021827285.1 Actinomycetes bacterium
TCGGTGACTACCTCGGCCACGAGCACGAACTCGTCGCCTCCCAGGCGGTCCAGGTGGTCAGCGGACCGGAGGTGCTGGGGAAGGCGCTCGGCTACCCTCAGCAGCACGTCGTCACCGATGTGGTGGCCGAGCGAGTCGTTGATGACCTTGAAGCGGTCGAGGTCCAGGTAAAGCACGGCCAGCACCCCCGAGCCGCGGCCGAGCCGGCGCAGCCCCTGGTGCAAGCGGTCCATGAGCACGGTCCGGTTTGCCACCCCGGTCAGCGGGTCGGTAGTGGCCCGGAGCTCTAGGGCGGCGGTATCCTTCCGGCGCTCGGTGATATCGCGCACGGTGTTCACCATGACGTCGGTGCCTCCCGCCGTTACCCGCCGTGACGTCGCCTCCACCCACAGGTACGAGCCGTCCCGGCAGCGGAAGCGGTAGCAGGTGCTGGCGCGCACTAGCGGAGAGCTCGCCTCCCGCCTGCCGGCCAGGGCCGGCGCGTCGTCGGGGTGCACGAGATCGTCCTCGCAGCACCCTATGAGCTGGTCTGGCGCCCACCCGAAGACGTCTTCCAAGGCGGCGGAGCAGTACAGGTACAGGCCGCTCAGATCCACCACCGTGCTCACATCGCCCGAGGTGGCGACCAGGTGCGCGTAGTCAAGAGCCTCGAGATGGCCGTGCCCGTGACTTCGACGCTGGCTCATTTGGCACCCCCACTTTCAACGAGCGTTTCGCGAAGCTCAGGCGGCGCACGGTCCGGACCGCAGGAAGTCCTAAATACCTACCTTCCCAACACACCTCATACTACCAGATCGGCACGCAGAGCATTGGTGTGCATACAGAGCGAGATGCCTCCTGCGCACCAGCTGTTGCCCCACCCACCCCCGATCGGGAAAAGGCCGAACGCAGACGGCACAACCGAGGCCGTCACTGCCGTCGCCTCGCCAGGTAGGATATGCAGTCAGAAAAGCCGCCCTATCTCCGCGCCGTTACAACGGATTTGGGACGCCACCCCAGCACCAACCCGGACCATGAGGGAGGCAGCACCATGTGGGAATACCTGATCGTGGAGCTCCCGAGCTTCGCGCCGCCCACCCACGCCCCCGGTGCCTCTGCGGCGGCCCAGGCGCTCAACGAGGAGGGCGAGAGGGGCTGGGAGGCAGTCGGGATGACCCCCCTGGCCGACGGGAGGGTCGCCGTGTTGTTCAAAAGGCCCCGAAGGCAGTAGCGGGGCGCGCCGTCGTGCTGATATCAGCCGAGCCGGTCGAGGCTGTCCGGGCGGACCGCGCCGCCGGCTACGTCGGCGGCCAGCTGGGACAGGTGCAAGTTGTGGTTGCGGGCGTGGGCACGCAGGCGCTTGAAGGCCAGGTCCATGTCCAGACCGGACGCCTGGCTGATCTTGCCCTTGGCCTGCTCGATGGCGATCCGGCTGTTGAGGGCCTGGGAGAGCTGCAGGTTGAGGGTTTGGGCGTCGAGGGTGACCTGGTGCTGGATGATGGCAATGGTGGCGACGTCGGCCAGCGCCTGCCCGGCGGCAGCGGCGTCGGGGCCGAGGGCGCCCGGGCTGGCCCCGAACATGTTGAGCGCTCCCATGGTCCGGCCCCTCAGGCGCAACGGCAAGGCATGCACGGACCTGAACCCGGCGGCTAGCGCCACCGACGCAAAGAGGGGCCACTTGGGGCTGGAGCCCAGGTCCAGGTTGACTACGGGCTCACCCGTCCTGTAGCAGTCAACGCACGGGCCCTCATCGGCTTGGAGCTCGTAGAGCTCGAGGACCCGCATGGCATCGCTCGACGAGGCCACGACCTGGAGGGCGCCGCTCGGTGCGACGAGCATGACCCCCGCGGCGGTCACGTCGAGCACCTTGACGCTGCTGTAAGCGAGGTGGGTCAAAAGCTCGACCACGTCGAAGTCGTCCACCAGGTTGTCCGCCAGTTCGACCAGGGTGCGCAGCAAGAGGCTCTCGTCCGTTATCACTGGCAACTCCTTTATTCGAGGTTCTCGATCGGAGGGCGGTCTCGCTGGCCTGCGGGGTCTGGGCTGCAGGCGACGAACATCTTCCCCTGGCCTAAGCATACCGGTGTGACCACCAGCGCTGGCGGGGTCAGTGACGGTCGAGGTCGTCGAAGTGGAGCCGGCGTTCTACGACGTCTTCGGCCACCTCGGCCAAGCGCCGTCCGGTAGCGAAGGCGTGAGCACGCAGGCGGGCCAATGCGTCGCCCACGCTGATGTCAAGCTGGGACGAGACCATCCCGGCGGCCTGGTGGACGACGGCGTGGATGTCGGCCTCGAACCCGGACGGCCCCGGCCATTGGCCGTCGTGGGCCTGAAAGGTGAGGATGGTGCGGGCGATCACGTCCGCCACGACCAGGGCATTGGCGTGCTGGTCGTCGCTCAGCCGGCCCGGGCGGTCGCGGAAGAGGTTGAGGGCACCTACGCGGGCCGCCCCGAGGCGCAGTGGGAACCCGAACACCGCTCTGACCCCGGCGTCCAGGGCCGGGGGAGTGAATGCCGGCCACCGGCTGGTGAGCGGTGCGCCCAAGTCAGGCTCGGAGACCGCCGTGCCTGTCCGGTGGGCGTCGATACAAGGCCCCTCTCCCATCGTGTACTGCAGCTCCTCGATCAGGGCAGACACGGTGCCCGTGGTGCACAGGGACGCCTGGGGGACGTCGCCGGAGAGAACCATAATCCCTGCCCCCGAGACATCCACGATCTCCGCGGCTACCTGGCACATCGGGCCCGGGGTCTGCGCGCCTGCGCTCGCGGCAGTCAGATGGGCGAGGATGCGCGCCAAGCGTTCGGCAGCCAACTCAGGTTGCCTGAGGATTGGAAAGGCGATAGGACACCTACTGCGCCACCCGGGCCCTCTCTTGCCTAACGGCAACAGCGCTCCACGGGGACCGGGTTTCGCGCGCCCGACCGAGACGGTCGGCTGCTACATACTACCCGGTTTTCTCAGCAGCGAACGTTGCAACACCGGGCAGATACCCACTACCAGCGCGAAGGTACGTCTGCGTCCTTCAGATACCGACGCTCTTGCGGCTCTGCTGCTTTTCCTTCTTGTCCTTCCGCTTCTCTTTGAGGCTCTTACCGGACTTCTTTGACGTCACCTTTCGGGGAGACTTGTCAGCCACGCCTACCTCCTTTTTCTGGACGGCAGCCTACCTCCGTGGGTGCTCGTCCCGCTCGTGATGCCGGCAAGTGGGACCTGCTACGGCTCGGCGGCGACCCGTATCGTTCCCGTCGAGCCGGGGTGGCCAGCCTCGCCGGCCATCATTGAGATCATGACCGCGTAGTGCGGGTAGGAGATATCTCGCACATTTATTGATCGCCGCCACCCAACCGGCTTAGCGGGCCGGCCCAAGAAAGATGTCGGGCGATGGCGGGGTGCCCGAAGCCAACGATCGCAGAAGCTCCAGGTGGGCGCGGGACCGCGCGGCTGCCCACCACGCGCTCAGTTGGCGTCTGGCGTACACCCGGGTCAGGGGGAGCCAGAAGGCCTCGGCGAGCCCGGAGAAGGACGCCGGGGGCAGCTTCTCCTGCAAATAAGGAACGACCTCGTCCCACCGGCGGGCGACCGCCATCTTGGCCAGGGCAGGGAGTTGGCGCAGGACAGGCGGACCACTCGGCCCCACCAGGTCCGGGAGATGAGAGAGCACCCCGGCCAAGCCGGAGCGGATTATGCTCGGCCACGAGTAGAACCTACTGGTTGCCTCCAAGATCCCGAGCTGGAGGTCGAGGGCGGACATCAAGGCGGGCCGCATGACGACATGATGGCCATCGAACAGGGACCAGTCATCTGAGAGCAGTCGCTCCTCCGCGGCGGCACGCGTCCACAATTTGGTGCCAGGCAGCGGTGTCTCGGCCATCAGTTGGAAAGTGTCGATCCCCAGCCTGCGGGCAAAACGTGCCGTGGCGACCGCACTCGAGGTCTCGTCTGTGTCAAGCCCAGCCACAAACATGCCGTGTACTGCGATCCCGTGCTTGTGCAGGGCGGCCACCGCTCGCTCCTCGGTCGCCACCGAAAGCCGCTTGCCCACGCTGGCCAGGCCTTCGTCGGTTATGGTCTCAAAGCCGATCATGACTATCTGCGCCCCTGCTCGGCGCATTAGCTCGAGAAACCGATGGTCCAGCTCCGGTCGGCCTTGTGACGACAGGACCACGTCCGCTCGGACCTGGGCGAACCAGGGTGGGGTCTGCCCAGCTGCCACCATGGCCTGGAGCAGCCGCGCGGTGCGGGCCTTGTTGACGACGAAATTGTCGTCGTAGAAAAACACCCGTTCCGCCCCCATCGCGGCGATTTCCTGGACTACCTGCTCGGCGCTGCGGTGACGGACCGACCTCGAGAACATGGCCGTTACAGAACAGAACTCGCAGTCGAACGGGCACCCCCATTGGGTCATCACGGGTTTAGTGGCCATCTTCTCGTGCCCAACCAGCAAGCTCAGGTTTGGCACCGGCAAGGCCGCGAAATCTGCCTGGCTCGTCATGGGACGCGCCGGGTTATGCCGCCGCTCTCCGTCTCCCCACACCAGGGAAAGCCCTTGGACGGCGCCGAGGTCACCGCTGCCCGACAGGCATGCGATGAGCTCGAGCATGGTTGCCTGCCCCTCGCCTCGCACCACGAACGGCGCATGGTCAAGGGCCTCTTCGGGACGGAAACTCGTGTGAGGGCCACCGAGCACAACGAGGACACCGGCCGAGCTCAACAGATCGGCCAGACGGTAAGCGGCAGGGGCTGTCGAGGTGGTGGCGGAAATGCCAACGACGTCCGCAGTCAGGCACTCACCCAGGTCTAGAGGGGCAAGAAGCTCGCAGTAAACCTTGACATCGTGGCCGGCCCGAGCCAGAAGGGTGCCGATCAGGGGCAGGCCGAGACGAGGCAACATGGCAAAGTCGTAGACGGTGTGGCCGGGCGGGCGGGGCTCGACGAGGCGTATGCGCACGGCGTCAGCCCAATCCCGGCCGAAGCCCCTGACAGTGCGGCCCTTGCCCGTTAGCCATGGGCGTGCCCCTGTCTCAGAAGGCGCCAGAAGTGGCGCAGAGCGGTCCCGGCATAGCCGGCTCCGAGCGCCTGGCGTGCAGCGGCGGCGGGCGGCCCGGGTGCGGCGGCGGGCGGCCCGGGTGCAGCGGCGGCGGGTGGCCCGGGTGCGGCGGCGGGTGGCCCGGGTGCGGCGGCTCCTCCGATGTCTATTCGCAGGTCAACGGTCCTCGGCTCTATGGCCCTGAGGTCAACTGTCCGCTCGGCCTGCCCCGAGGCTCCGCCGGGCACCGGCACCGCTGGCCTGGCCGCAAGCACTTTGGTCGGTTGGCTCCATCCCTCCTCCGGTACCAGCAGGTCGTGAGCGCCGCAGATATCTATCAGGCGCCGCGTGCTCTCCGGCGGCGACTGCAGGGTCAGCGACCGCGGCCACATCCGCAGGAGCTCACGGGCGCGGAGCAGGACTGCCAGCGTTGAGAGCCTCATGTCCCCCACCTCGGTCAGGTCGATGCATACCGGAGCCTCACCGTGAGCTATCGCTTGGGCCAGCGTCGCGCACAGCACTTCGTCCGTTGCGATGTTTTGGTTTCCGCGGAGCCGCACGACAGTGGGCGAGCCATGCCCCAGCCCCCAGGCACGACCGTAAAGCCGGCGTAACCAAGAAACGGCAGCGACCATGGCAATCTCCTGTGTGAGGCGCTTAAACTTCGCGCTGCCAGGGTCTGGAGCACCGCTCCGCCGGACCGTGCCAACCCAACACGTTCGGGGCGGTTATCGTGTCGTCGCAACTGTACACCTCACGGGGCCCGGCGGCAACCGGAAGTTCTTGAGAGTGCCAAACGGGCGCGGCCAAGCCGGGCGGGACCTTCACCGCGTTTTCGACCCGAGAATGCGGGGAATTGCCCCCAGCGGACGCTGCCAGTGCGACCCTCCCGCCGACCCGAGGCTTTTACCTCCGTGGTGGCTTCGGGTTGGGGCGCGCCAGCGGCGATATCTCCTCCGCCCTCTGGGCCAGTTTGACGGTCGGCGGCAGCAGGGCCCGCTCGCGTTTGCCCCGGCTCTTCGGTACCCCTGTGATGGCGAGGAGCTCAGAACCGTCAATGATCTCGCGGTCCAGTAGGAGATCGGTGACCCGGTCAAGGGTGTCTCGGTGGTCGCTGAGCAGCTGGGTTGCCCTGGTCTCCGCCTCGCGCAGTAGGCCGGCCACCTCTTGGTCGATGGACCGTTGTGTCTCTTCGGCATACGGGCGACCGGCGAAGGGGTTGTCGCGAGTTGGCCCTTCCGGCCCGTAGCCGATGGGACCGACCTCGCTGGACAGCCCCCACTCCCGGACCATACGCGTGGCGAGGTCGGTGGCACCGGCCAGGTCGTTGGACGCACCCGTGGAGGGCTCCCCGAGGACGAGGACTTCGGCCGCCCGGCCACCGAGGCGGACGGCCAGCGAATCCGTCAAGTAGCTCTTGGAGTAGAGGTGGCGCTCGGACACCGGCAGTTGCTCGGTGACCCCAAGCGCAGCGCCTCGGGGCAGGATCGTGACCTTGGTCACGGGGTCGGCGTGCTCGGAGAAGACAGCGACGAGGGCGTGGCCCGCTTCGTGGACGGCGACGGAGCGCTTCTCCTCGGGCAGCAAGGCGTTCGAAGTATCGCGCCGGCCAATGAGGAGGCGGTCCCGAGCCATGTCGAAGTCGATGGCAGTGATGACAGCGCGGCGGGCGCGCACGGCGTTGATGGCCGCCTCGTTCACTAGGTTGGCGAGGTCAGCCCCAGAGAACCCAGGCGTGCCTCGGGACACGGCATCCAGATCGACATCGGGGCCGAACTTCTTGCCCCGCCCGTGGATGGCGAGGATGGCTGTGCGTTCGGACTGGTTGGGGAGGGGGATCTCCACCGTCCGGTCGAAACGCCCGGGGCGCAGTAGCGCCGTGTCGAGGATCTCGGCCCTGTTGGTGGCCGCCATGACGACCACGCTGGCTCCCGGCTCGAACCCGTCCATGTCAGACAACAACTGGTTGAGCGTCTGCTCGCGCTCGTCGTTCGACCCGAACCCGCCGGGGCCGCGCCGGCCCCCGATGGCGTCGATCTCGTCGATGAAGATGATGGCCGGGGAACGCTTGCGGGCATCGGTGAAAAGGTCCCGCACTCTCGATGCGCCGACGCCGACGAACATCTCGACGAAGCTCGACCCGGACAAGGCGAAGAAAGGCACGCCCGCCTCGCCAGCCACAGCCCTGGCCAGGAGAGTTTTGCCGGTGCCGGGAGGGCCCACCATCAGCACGCCTTTGGGCCCGACCGCGCCAGCGGCCGCGTAGCGTTGGGGATGCTTGAGGAAGTCCACCACCTCCATCACTTCGGCTTTGGAGCCCTCGTAGCCGGCAATGTCCGCGAACCGCGTGGTGGGCCTCTCCTCGTCGTACACCTTGGCCTTTGAGCGCCCGATGCCCATGATCCCGCCGAGCCCACCGCCAAGCTGCTTGCGGGCGCGGCGAGCGAACCAAACGAACGCACCGATCATGAGACCGATCAGGAGCAGCGGTTCGAGCAGGTTGAACACCGAGGTCGTGGTGGCGCTGGTACCCGTCACCTGCACCTTGTGGGCAAGCAGGAGCGGGCCGAGCGCGGTGTCGTCCAAGGCGGCGGGGATTTGCGAGGTGTAGGCGATGCCACTGTCAAGCTTGCCGCTAACAGCACCAGCAGGGTTGACCGTGGCGGTAGATACCTTGTTCGCGACCACCTCGTTGACGAACCCGGTGTAGGTGAAGTTTTGCGTCGGGGCCGCTTTGTTCGCGGTGGCAAACAGCACGAGAGCGGCGATGACCACGGCGAACGCCATGACCAAATAGCGCCACCGCTGTAACGGGGGTGGAGCAGGCACCGGCGCCCGGCCGTTCGGCAGCCGGTCCCGTGCCGGGCCTGTCTGCTGCCCGTTCGAGCGGTGCCGCGTGCCCCCCGGGGCACCGATAGTGGATATCCTCAACGGTTGATCTCGCCTCCAGGGGTGGGCAAAGGAAGTTGAACGCCCCCTGCAGGGACCAGGCCGAAGGTGGGGTTCAGCCTACTGCTGTTTGACGAGCTCGCGAGCCAGTGACAGGCCACGCCCGGGCAATCCCTCCGCCCCGGCACACCGCAGCGCGCTTCACTCGGCCAATAGTTCTATCTTGGCCCGGGCCAGGGCCTCAGTGTCGTGCGGGGCAACCTGCGGGAGCGGTAGGTCCATCTCGTCGATGGCGTGGACCACGATGCCGCCCACCAGGGCCCGCAGGTTGTACTTGTGGTCAGCCGGCACCACGTACCATGGCGCCCAGGTGGTGGAGGTGGCCGTGAGCGCCTCTTCGTACGCCGTCATGTAGTCGTCCCAGTGACCGCGTTCGGCCAGGTCGGCGGCTGAGAACTTCCAGTACTTGGCCGGGTCGTCCAAACGTTCGAGGAACCGCCTCTTCTGTTCATCCTTGGAGACGTGCAGGAAGATCTTCACCACCCGGGTGCCGCTGCGGTGGAGGTGGAGCTCGAAGGCGTTTATATCCTCGTAACGGTCCCGCCAGACGCTTTTCGCCGGCCTTTTGCCCGGGACCGGTCCTCCACGGGCCAGCAGCTCAGGGTGCACCCGGACCACGAGTACTTCCTCGTAGTAGGAGCGGTTGAAAATGCCGATCCGCCCGCGTCCGGGCAGCGCTTTGGCGGCCGGCCACAAGAAGTCATGACTGAGCTCGTCGGCGGAGGGCTGCTTGAAGGCGGTGACCTCGCAGCCCTGGGGGTTCACCCCCGACATGACGTGCTTTATGGTCCCGTCCTTGCCCGCGGCGTCCATGGCCTGAAGCACTACCAGCAGGGCGCGGGTGCCGTTGGCCCACAGCCGCTCCTGGGCTGCCGCCAGCTCCTCGACGAAGGACTGCAGGTCCTCCTCGGCCATCTCCTTGCGCTTTTTTGCCTTGGTGGCCCCGAGCCAGTTGAGCTTCGTGGACTCGGTGCTGCGGGCGTGGAGGGCGGCCGGCATACCGGGGCGGACCACCAGCTCCCTCATGGTGGGCTTGTCAAGTTTCATGTCCGAGCCTACTCCTCGCCGGCGCCATCTTCCCCGTTGGTGGTATGGCTCGGCCGTCACACCGCTCTGGCAGAGTTCATGGCCGTGGCAAGCAATCTCTCTCCAACGAGGTCATGGCGCAGGACCTGCGCTGCTTGCGGGCAACGCGCCACCGGGCTGCAGGCCGGAGGGGCTTGCCCAAATCGTTGGTGCAGCCGCAGAGGCCGCCCGCTCCAGGCTGTTTTCGCTGTGGGCGCCTACGAAGGTGCTCTCCGGCGGGCCATCGTTTCGTACAAGTACGGCGGCGAGCGGCGCTGGGCCGAGGTTTTTGCCCGGATGCTGGTGGGCTTCCTCGCCCGGCATGCCGGTTGGTTCGAGGAGTACACCGTCCTTTGCCCGGTACCCTCCTACCGCGGTGCGGGCGCCCGGCGCTCTTGGGGGCCGGTGGAGACCTTCTGCTCCGAGGTGCCTCGCCTGGCCTGCGGGCTCTGGCCGGTCGAGGCTCTGGTCACCAAGGTGGCTGAAACCGGGCCGGTGACCGGCCGCAACGGGCCGGCGCGCCGGGAGATGGCCGCCCGGTCGGTGCGCCCCGCCCTGCTGGTCCCCCGGCCGCAGTTGGTAAGCGGCGCCCGGATCTTGCTCGTTGACGACGTGTGCAGTTCGGGTGCGACCCTGCTGGCTGTGGCCCGCGCCTTGAAGCTCGCCGGTGCAGACGAAGTAGCCGCGCTCGTCCTGGCCAGGGCACGCTGGCGAGGGGGCCCGCTCTCGGAGGACCAGTCGCCCACCACCTAATGTCGTGACAGTGCCAGCCCCCGACGAGCTTGTCGAACTAACAGTCAGCGAGGTGCGACCAGCCGTTTCGCTTCGGCCCGGCCAAGAGGCGGGCATGGTGGTACTGGCCGAGACCTCCCCGCCGTTCCGGGCTCTTCGCATGTACATTGGCCAGCCCGAAGCCCGGGCCATCCAGGCAGGGTGGTGGGGCTCCCTCCCCCCCCGCCCTTCGACCTGGGACTTGTTCCTATCAACCCTAGAGGCCCTAGGCGCCCGCCTGGACCGGGCGGTCATATCTCGAGCCGAGGAAGGGCGTCACTTCTTCGCCGACCTGGAATTGTCCCAGGGGGACGTGCACTCTTCGGTCCCCTGCCGGCCGTCCGATGCCATTGCCCTGGCCGTCCGCCTACCGGCGCAGCCGCTTTATGCCACCGAGGAGGTGATGGCCGCCGCGGGCGAGCCTCCCCCGCCCGAACCGCCCGCGTGAAGGCGGGTGCCGACCTAAAGCGGGCACCTCTCGGGCACTTGCCCCGGCTGTAACCCCGGGGGCACGTACTCACCCTGGTAGTACGAAGAGGAGTCTGGCGAGACGGGCGGAGCCGAGGTTGCCACCGTGAGCTCGGCCGGCGCCGGGCGAGCGGCGGCGGCGGTAACTTCGGGCGACAAGAAGGGGACCGGCGCCGACGCGTTCGCCTTGGGAGCAGCAGGGAGCCCGTAGCCCAGGAATTGCCTCACCATCTGCTGGTCAGCGCTCGGTACCGGGTCGAGGGCGCCCGGTACCGAAACCGAGTTCACCGCCGGGTAGGTCCAGTCGGGGATGGCGGACGCGTGGACGTGGCGCATGGCCACCGCCAGGCGGAGCATGAGCGAGTTGGAAAACCCGCTGTCCACCGTGAGGCTGCCGGTGATGCCGGCCAAGATGCTGTTCAGGGCCACCGGGTTGGTCGGGGCGACGTGCTCGGCCTTCCTGATGGCCAGCTTCACGAAGTCTTGCTGGCGCTGGATCCGGGCCAGGTCGCTCTCAGGCACCAGCTGGTACTGCCAGCTCCCGTTCAGGTAGTACTGGTACTCGCGGGAACGGACAAAGCCGAGCGCCTGGCTCCCCTTCAACAGGAAGCACCCGGCTCGGGGCACGGTGAGGCCGGACCACAGGTCCCGGGCCGGCGTGGGGAAGTACTGGTAGACCCCTCCAAGGGAGTCCGCGATCTGGGTGAACGTGTAGAAGTTGACCACCATGAAATGGTTGACCTGGATCCCCAAATCCTGCTCTATCACTTGCACGAGGAGGTCCGGCCCGCTGTCAAAAGCGGCGTTGATGCGAGTGGTCCCCATACCCGGTATCGGGACGAGCAGGTCTCGAGGTATGGAAAGCAACGCCACGGAGGCAGTCGCGGGGACCACCCGGATGAGCATTATGGTGTCCGAACGGTGCCCGCTGACCTGCTGCGCGTTGCCAAAGGCGGCCTGGGCGCCCTTGCCCAGGTCCCGGGTGTCGCTCCCCACGGCCAGGATGGTGAGCGGGCCTCCCGTGGGCTGGACGAGGCCAGCCACCTTGATCCGGTTGATCTGGCCCAGCCGCCACTCGACGTACCCGAAAGCCGATACCCCCAGCGCCAGGAGTGCTAGCACCAAGACGTTGGCTGTGATCAGTACTCGCCGTGGCCAGCGCTTGGGGGAGCGGCCCGAGAGCGACCGGAGGCGGTCTTCGGCGCGGTGGCCCCGGGCGGGCGGCCCGGCGTCAGGCGCGGCGGCCGGCCGGCCGCCGCGAAGGGCGGTATCAGCAGGCATGATCCTCTGATGGTAGGCGCGCCTGGGTGCAATGTCGGGCCATCCTCCTTAGGGAGGGGCCCCCACGGGGCGCTCAGGGCTGAGCCAGCACTACCTCTACCGAGGGTTCCTCGGCCACCTCAAGGATGAGTGAGGCGATGTTCTGCGCCGCCCGTAAGTCGTCCTCTACCTGCCCTAGCGCGCCCACGCGCTCCGCTGGGCCGTGGAAAGTGACACGCGAGACGGCAGCTCGGGGGCTCACCTTGCCCTCAGACTTGACCCGGCGAACGGCGGCCAGCAAATCCACCGCCTCCCCGTACACAGCGGTAGCGTCCAGAGCCGCCGCCCGGTTGTCACCCTCCCCTGACTGGCCCAGCCCATCAGCCGAAGGCCAGGGGGACCGGTGGACGGAGCCCTGCTGCCACCAGGACCAGACCTCCTCGGTGACAAAAGGCAAGAACGGCGCGAGCAAGCGGAGCAGCACCGACAAGCTGGCCGCCAGTGCTACCCGGGCGGACCGGGCACGGGAGGCGCCCATCTCTCCGTAGGCACGGGTCTTAACCAGCTCGAGGTAATTGTCGCAGAAGTCCCAGAACCAGGCCTCCGTACGCTCTAGAGCGCGGGTGTAGTCGTAACCTTCAAAGGCCCGGGTAGCCTCCGCTACCAGCCGGCTCAGTCCGGCCAGCAGGGCCCGATCCACTGGCTCCTCCGCTTGTCCCCAGCTGGCTGCGGCCTCCGCGGCTAGGGCGGCGGCCTCCGAGGGCGCCAGCTCCTCGCCCTCAGCGGATGACCAGAGCTTGGGGCTGAGCACGAACTTCGAAGCGTTCATGACCTTGAGCGCCAACCGCCGGCCTACCCGCATCTGGCCTTCGTCAAAGGCGGTGTCAGTGCCCGGGCGCCCCGAGGCGGCCCAGTAGCGCACCGCATCTGAGCCGTGCTCTTCGAGCAAGGCCCGTGGGGTAACGACATTGCCCACCGATTTGGACATCTTCTTACGGTCGGGGTCGAGGATCCAGCCCGAGATGGCCGCGTTTGACCAGGGCACGCAGCCGTGCTCCAGGTACGAACGCACCATGGTGGCGAACAACCAGGTCCGGATTATGTCGTGCGCCTGAGGTCGTAGGTCCATGGGGAAGACCCTCGACCATCTGTCCCCGGCGGCCGGATCCTCCCAACCCGCCGCGATCTGCGGGGTCAAAGAGGAAGTAGCCCAGGTGTCCATCACGTCCATTTCGGCCGCAAAGCCGCCGGGCGCGTCGCGCTGGTCAGGCGAGTAACCGGGGGGCACGTCGGTGCTGGGGTCAACCGGAAGGGCGTCTTCGGAGGGTACCAGGGGGTGGTCATAATCAGCTTGGCCGTGCTCGTCCAAGCGGTACCAAATGGGAAAGGGGACGCCGAAAAACCGCTGCCTGCTCACCAGCCAGTCGCTGGTCAAGCCTTGTACCCAATCCTCGTAACGGGCCCGCATGAACGGCGGGTGCCACTGCAACTCCCGGCCGAGGGTGATAAAGGCGTCTTTATGAGCCAACGTCTTTATCCACCATTGCCGGCTAGTCACGATCTCCAAGGGCCGCTCACCTTTTTCGTAAAACTTCACCGGGTGGGTTATAGGGCGCGCCTCGCCCCGCAACTCGCCCGACGCCGAGAGCAGCTCGACCACCCGCTTTTGGGCTGCGGCCACCGTTTTGCCGGACAGCTCCGACATATAAATGGAGGTGCCCTCGGCGCAAAGCCCCTCGGGGGCGGTGGCGGTCAACCGCCCGTCCCGGCCTACGATGGCCCGCACCGGGAGGCCGAGATCTCGCCACCAGGTCACGTCGGTCAGGTCCCCGAAGGTGCACACCATGGCCGCCCCGGTCCCCTTGTCCGGCTGGGCCAAAAGATGGGTGACGACGGGCACCGATGCCCCGAACAAAGGGGTGCTCACGTAGGAGCCGACCAAACCGGCATAGCGGGAGTCCGATGGGTGGACCACCACCGCCACGCAGGCCGGGAGAAGCTCAGGACGGGTTGTACCGATGAGCAGGTCAGCGCCAGAGGAACGATGAAAAGCCAGGGTATGGTAGGCACCCGGGCGCTCTTTGTCCACCAGTTCGGCTTGGGCGACAGCGGTGCGAAAGTCCACGTCCCACAGCGTCGGGGCCTCAGCCGTGTAGGTTTCGCCCCGAGACAGCAGGCGAAGGAAGGCGCGTTGGGAGGCCCGGCGGGCGCTCACGCCGATGGTCGTGTAAAGGTGGCGCCAATCGACCGACAGTCCCAGGTAGCGCCATAGGTCTTCGAAGGCCCGCTCATCTTCGCCGGTGAGGCGGGCGCATAACTCGACGAAATTGGGCCGGCTGATGGGCACCGGGTGCTGGCCCTTGGGCAGCCCGCCTTCCGCCGGAGGGACTGATCCGGGATCGTATGGGACGG
>JAKAWM010000022.1:0-9006 GCA_021827285.1 Actinomycetes bacterium
TCCCCGCTCGGACCCACGACCAACCTCGGCGGTTACCTGTCCCAGCCACCCCTCCTCCTGACGACGCTGAAGGGGGCAATTGCCCTGGACAACGGTGAGCGACTCTCCTACAGCGAGATCGAGCCCAACGGCAATGGTACCACGAGGAAGTTCCACATCGAAGCTTACCAGGGAGCCTCCCCGAAGGCCCCCATTTCCACCATCCAGGTGCGCGTGAAAGGTGTGACCGGCCCAAACGCGCTCAGCCTGGCAAGGATAAAGGTTGTCGCCGAGGAGATAGAGGCCGCGACCCACCTCACGGTCAACATCACAGCCGGCAGCTCCCCGACGCCAGAGCTCATCCAGCTCTCAGCCGGCAAGTTCGGCCAACCACCGCTACTCGTCAAGCAGGGCTGGGTGAAAGAAGACGTCGACTCCGCGATAATACAGGCGCTCAGCGGTGAGGACCTGGCTCTCTCGCTGCTCGCTATAGGGATTTGCGGTCTAGCTGTCGCCGCGGCTACCGCAGCGAGCGTCCGCCAGAGGAGGAGGGAGATAGCCGTCCTTTCGGTCCTCGGTTGGTCCGGACGCTCAACCTTCGCTCTCGTCGTGGGCGAGGCCGCCGTGGTGGGCCTCTTGGCCGGCGCGCTTGGTGGCGCCGTCTCGGTCGGCTTGGCCCTGGCCGGTTCGCTCCACATCCCGGTGTTGCGTCTGGTGCTCGTGATCCCCGTGGCGGTGGCCCTAGCAGTGCTCGCGGCAGCACTACCCGCCAGGCTGGCTGCGCGGGTGCCACCGCTCGACGCGCTCCGGCCCCCGGTGACCGCGGGCCAGGCCCACAAGCGTGTCCGAGGGACGACTTCGCTCGCGTTCGCCAACCTGCTTCGGGTGCCCGGGCGCTCCGGTCTCTCTCTCGTGACGCTGGCGGCAGGGGTGGGGGCCTTGGCTTTTGTCGTCGGCCTCGGCCTGGCCTTCCGGGGAGCGGTCGCCGGGACGCTCCTTGGCAATGTGGTCGCCCTGCGTGTCCGGGGCGTCGACGTAGTCTCCGCAGTCCTAGTAGTGGTGGTGGGGGCAGGGGCCGCGGCGGACGTCCTCGTCGTGTCGCTCAGGGAGAGATCGGCCGAGCTTGCCACGCTTCGCGCCCTAGGGTGGGCCGAGCAGGGGGTAGCCTGGGTGGCCGCGACAGAGGGGCTGATGATCGGCATAGCCGGCTCCCTTCTCGGGGCTGTGCTGGGGGCCCTTACTGTCGCGCTCTTGGGCGGTCACATGGGGCCAGTCGCGCTCACGGCCGCACTAGCTTTCCTGGGAGGCGTAGTTGTAACGACCGCGGCTATGGTCCTTCCCGTTGCTAGGCTCAGCCAGCACGCGCTCGCCAGTGCGCTTGCTGGAGCCGAGTAGCTCTGTGGCACCAGCTAAATTTCGGAGTTACAAGCCCTGGCCCGTCGGCGCGCCGTTGCGTACCAGTCCCCTGACCCGAAAGCCCGCAGACCGGCGCACAACCAGTTGCCAGCAACGCTATGACGTGGGAAGATACAGATGACGACCCCACTCCAACACACGCCGGGGGCGACCCGCTGCGGACCGACTGCCGCAGAGTTGAGGAGCCGGGCCGGGATGAGTCGTGGCTGCTTTCATCCATCATAACCGCCCCGCCAGGGCCACGGCGACTGAACTGAAGTGCAGAACTGGACCACGCGCCCGATGACCGCCTCAACCGTGATGATGAGGTCAACTACGTCGGTTTGCATGCGGGTCATGGTCACAACAGCCCGGCCGGCGGGCTCAAAACACCCGATGTCCTTCAAGGGTGTGGGCTACCAGCTTCCCCTGCGCTGCGCCGTGTCCCTTCGCCGAGCCCCGCGCGGCCACCCGGGTTGCAGCCGCGGCGTCGCGTAGGGCAGCGTCGACAGTCGCCGCTGCTACTGGACGGGCGGCTCCTGTGGTGCCATTTGGGCCGAGCGTCAAGGGAACAACGGTCGCCGCCGTGGCCAGTGGAATGACTGCTACGGCCCAGCGAGCGACCCTTTTTCTCCTAGTCTCCGAGGCCAGGGCAGCAGCGCTCTTGAACTTCACGATATTGGTGCCTGGCGACAGCCTCGGTCGCGGCACGCGCGGCGCGAGCCGTTCGGCGCGCAGCCCAACTCCGGTGCGCACGAGGTCAGTGCAAGCACTCAACGGGCTCGCGGGCCGCTGGTCCTCCAACAGGCCGAGCAACTCCCGTGCGTAGCGAGTGCGCCAAGCCCGAGGGAACGACCAGAGGAGGAGGCGGTACGCCGTCACGCAGCACCGCCTCTGCTGGCCCCGCGCCGGGAGCTCCGTCTCTGCGCTTCGCGATCCGGCAGCAGCACGAGACGCGCTTTGCCTTCGTCTACCACACGGCTCATCCCTGCAATCACCTCTCGCAGTAAGGCAGTGCCGTCAGTGGTTATCTCGTAGGGGCGTCGGCGCTCCTCGTGAGGCAGAGGCCGTATCAGACCCCGCTCTTCGAGGCGGCTGATGGCACCGTACAGCGTCGCGGCCCCCAGCCTCTCACCTGAGAACGCCTCGATGTGCTTCAGCAGCGCGTGCCCATGTTTGGGACCTGAGGCGAGGCTGGTGAGCACGAGAAGAGCCGGGCCGCTCAACTTCGAAACCCCCTCCCGACGTGTCCTACCCATGAACGCCACGTGGAGACACTACTACGTGTCAAAGCAGAAGCATTTCGCATCCAACGAGCAAGACCTGTAGCGTCGGAGAAGGAGCCGCCCTTATGCCGAGTAAAGCTCTCCGAAGGATGTCGAGTAGCGCTTGCGGAAGGCGGCCCGCGCCCGGCTCAGGCGGTTGGCGACAGCACCGGGGGAACACCCCAGGATCTTCGCCATCTCGTCGTTATCGCGGCCGGAGACCTTGAGAACGAGCACCATGCGATCAGCTGGACGCAGCCCAGCCAGCGCGCGGGCCGCCCGACTGGACCCATCTAGGGTTTCTTCGCTCGGGTAATGCTCCTCAAGCCCTAAAGATGGCTTGGCGGCAGCGAGATGCCGCCTGAAACGCTCAGCACGGCTCGCCGCCCGGCGGTCGTTGCGCAGTACGTTGGAGGCGACAACCAGCAACCAGGTACGCGTGTGGTCGTCAGGTATTACGTCCATGCGCCTCCATGCAACAATGAAGGTAGCGTTGACGATCTCGTCGGCCTTCTCTGGGTCAGCGACCTTCTTCAGTATATTGCTGCGCACATATCGTGCATGAGCGTGGTAAAGCTGCACGAAACGCTCTTCCCTGGCGAAATTGGCCGTGCGTTCCTGCGGGCTACTCTGGTGATCAGCACCCTCCGGTCTCGTTCGCCTCCGAGCCGCCGCCTCGAGCACCTGTACCGCTCCAGCACCTGTACCGCTCCAGCACCTGTACCGCTCCAGCACCTGTACCGCTCCAGCACCTGTACCGCTCCAGCACTTCAGGCACTGGGCTGTCCCAGCCGGCCACCCCACCCGCGTACCATGCCAGAAGCATACTACGTAACAGAGTGCTATGCCATACAGACTAGCACGGGATTGCCACGCGCCCGGCCAAGTCGTTCTCGATCGACACCTCAGCGTCGGCTGGGCGCGTTGAAACCGTGTGCCCCGTTGCCGTCCGGGCTCCCTTTTCCGGCCAGGCCGACCAGCTCGTCCCAGCTGTGGGGTACCCCCGTGCCCTTGACAGCGCCGGAGTGGTCCACTGCGATAGCGAACGGAGTGGCATTGACTCCGAGCTGTCGGGAGACCTCCCGATTGAGCTCTACCACGACGCGGGCGGCGCCGATGTCAGCGTACGCGCTGGCGCCTTCTGGATCAGTGACCAAGACTACTTCGAGCCCCAGGTCCGCGCCGGTAGCTGGCGCTTCGAACAACGACTGGGCAAGGCCCCGGCAAGGCCCACACGACGAGCTGAGGAACACCACGACCCGTTCCTGACCATATCCCAGCTCGACGTCCCCCAACGTGGCGGGGAACCTGCTGCCGACGCCCGGGCCGCCCAGCAGGCGACGGTGCCCCCTCGCCGGGACCGTTGCAACCGAGGAGACGAGCTCAACCCGCCTCGCCAGGCCCAGCACCAACGCGGCCAGCACGACGACAGCCACCCAAAGGGCACAGTAAAGGGCTATCCAGGTGGGCGTCAACTCTTACGCCCCCCACTTCTCAAGGGACGCCCGAGCCTGCCTCAACACCCGCCAACAACATTCTACGCTACGCCCGATGCAATAGGCGAGGCACACAGCCAGCGGGACGGGTAGGAACTCATCCCATGCCGGGAGCACAACTCGCTTGGCGTGCCACACGGTCCACACCGCGAGGGGGACATCCGGGGCCGCGACAACGAGGCCGGCCATGACGACAAGGGCGGCGTCACGGGCCACGAGACCCAAACCGATTTCGGTATCATAGGTGGTGCCACAGCCGCACTGGAAGCGTCTCCCACGTAAGAGGTTCCAGACGATGGCGACAGCAAAGGCCGCGAGCATCCCTCCAGCGAGCAGCGCTGCGAAGCGCGCTAGCACGCCGACAACGAGCGCCAGCGCCAAGCACAACTCTGCCCACGGCAGAACCTGCGCCACCGGGCGCACGACACGCATGGGTAGAACTCCGTAGCGTGTCACACTCTTCTCGACCGCTCTCCTGTCTGGGAGCTTGGCGGCGCCCGCAGCCGCCAACACCAATGCCAACGCCCACCGAGCGGCTAGCTCCAGGTACGCCAACACCCTCAACCCACTTGCCGACGGGCGCCCAGGTGCCCAGTGAGTTTGCGAAGCTCCCTACGACCCCTAGGTGACAATTGTGCGTGAGAGTGGCCCTCGATGTCAACGTGCGGTTTAGGGCGGACCCTTCTTCGGAATGTCTTGCCGGAACAATCCCCCACTGAAGCCTCCTTTGCCGCTCGGCCGCTCGCTACCCAAAGCCTTCTATTAATGTCCGGCTCTGCCTCAATTCTGTCAGTTAGTTCGCTCCTCTTGATACAGGCCTTGACCCCACAGAGGAGCCCTGAACGCTCAAACCGCCATGAGTCAAAGTCGCACTCGCGCACAGCCGCAGGTGGGGGATCACGACGCTGCTCGGCGTCGCGTTCGCGCAGGAGGACGAAGACCGGATGCTTAGGTACATAAACATGAAGACCCGCTCGCCACGCCCGCTCTGTGGGATCGAGCGCCCGTTGGCCGCACCGGGGACGCTATTTGCGGCGCTCGGGGCCATTGTCGCCGTGTCCCTGGCCGGCTGGGGCGCTGGCCCGGCGGCGGTCGTCGCCGAGCACCCGAGGGCTGCGCTAAGGACTGCCGTACCCAGTGCCGGGAGCGGTGCAGGGCGAGGCTCGTCCACACCGCGCACATGGAGTGCCAGCCCTGCTCCGTGCCCCTCGGCGCTGAGCCCAGGCCGTTGGGCGGCTGAGGGCGTACTTCGCGCCGCTCAGCGTACGTCACCGCAGTATGACGAGGTCGTGGGGCTTGAGAGCCTGAACGGCTATTCGCTCGGAACTGACCAGGTATGGGTCCGTGCTGCCATTGAGGCGTGCGGTGCTGTCGTGGCCAAGCGATCGTGGGTTGTGTTCATCATTGACACGCGCTTCTTGAAGGGCAGCAACCGCAGCCCCAGCCTGGCCGAGCACGCGTCGCTGTTCGCGCTAACGACCAAGGGCTGGTGCGACTGGTCCGACCTGAGGTGACGTACCAGTGTCGCCGACGAGCCCCCCAGTCCTGGCTCTCCTGCTAGGTGCAAGAGACCCGGGCGTTGCCACGTCGCCCTGAGGGAACAGTGTCTCCACCTCGGCCCGGACAGAAACCGCGTACGGCCGACAGAGTGCTTGCGCCGGTTCTGCGGCACCTAACTAACGCGTATCTAGTTCTGTACCTGTCCTCGCCGCCGTTTGGCGCAATTACTCAGGCGGTCCCTGTAGCGTGAGCCACCCTGCGGCTGAGAGCAACTTTCGTCATTAAGCGCCCAGGGACGACTTTTTTGCGATCAGGCCGCCCTCGCCAAAGCAGTGCTGGGGTACCCGGCGACATAGAGCCTGCGGACCCTCAGCATGGCGAGGATGACGTTGCAGCGCCGGCGGCCAGGCAGATGACCGCCGCGTTGTGCTTCTTGCCTTCTGCCCTTTTGCGGTCGTAGAAGGCTTTGGACTCCGGCGCCCGCAAGGAGGCGAACGCGGCCAGGAACATAGCGTTTTTCAGCCGATGATTGCCCCTTCGGCTTTGCGACTCGCCGTTGACCGGTTTGCCGGACTGGCGCGTCACGGGCGCCAGTCCGGCGTAGGAGGCGAGCTTGTCGCCGCTGCCGAAGCGCGAGCCGTCACCTATCTCGGCGAGGGTCCTCGAGCCGGTACGCCGGCCGATCCCGGGCATAGACGAGAGCAGCTCACCGAAAGGGTGGGCCATGAAGACCTCCTCGATCTCAGCGCCAAGGGCTTCCCGGCGTACAAACACCCGGTTGAGCTCGACACCCAGTTCGACGATCACCCGCCCGATAGCTGTCTCAGCGGGCAAGGTCAGTGACTGGGCGTCGAGGCTGCAAGGTCGATGTCGAACCCAACCCATTGAGCACACGCAACCGGTCCAACAGCTCGTCCGAGCCGGCGTCGAGCCAGTGCACCTGCTTGCGCCTTGTGCGGCCGGTATCGGCGATCACGTAGGCATCGCGACGGTCGGTCTTGGCTTCGCCCGGGTACAGGTCGGCGGCCCGGCGCATAACCAGTCCCGGCACATAGGCCACAGGGACGCCCCGTCGGCGGGCAACGGCAAGGGCGAGCTGGGCAATGGAACCGGGCTGGTCGATGACCAAACCGGCAGTCCCGTGCTCCGCAGCCCGGTCCAATAGGGCCTCTAGAGCGGCCTCGTCGTTGGCCATCGACCGGGCGAAAAGCCGCTCGCCGTCGTTGGCGAGCACCTCGGCAAAATGCTCTTCCTTGCCTACGTCCAGGCCGACCCAGACGTCCACTTCCTCAGGCGTAGCCAACCCTGGGGCCTCCTTCTCGTCACCATCATGACCATTTCGGGAAGGCCGTCCATGGTGCGCACGCCGTCACCCACCTTACGAACCAGCGATCGTGCCGCATGTCCCCATCAGAGGTCGTCGCACCGACCATGCCGGCGGCAACACCCCCATCCGAACCGAAGCGTCGACGAGCTCAGCCTGGGCCAGCGCCGCCCGGGCCGTCTGTTCCCTGTCGGCCCGGCCGACGAAGCGTCCCAGCAGGCCGTGCTCGACGCGCTGATCGCCCAGACCGTGGCGGGCGGCGCCCCGGTCGTGGTGCTGCCAGAACTGTGCGTGACCGGCCGGATGGCAGAGCGGCTGCAGCGCTGGGTCGAGCGCCCCGACGGGCCCTCGGTGCTCGTCGCCGGCAGCTTCCACCACCGCGACCACGGCCGGGGCCGCAATACCGCCGTGGTGTGGGTGCGCGGCGTCGCCGATCCGCTCCTCCACGACAAGCACAGCCCCGGTGACCGCCCCCTGCCCGAGGACATCGAGCCCGACGGGCGACCCGAGCTGCGCGTCTACGTCGCCGACGGCTGGCATCTGGTGGTGGCGATCTGCCCTGACCTGCTCAACCCCGAGGCGGTCCATGCCCTGGCCGAGCTCGGCGCCAACCTGGTGCTCGTGCCGGCGATGAGCGGACGGGTGCTGGCCTTCGCCGGGCAGGCGGCCGAGCTCGTGGGGTCCTGCCAAGCCGTCGTCGCCGTCGCCAACAACCCGGCCAGCCACGGCCGAGCAGAAGCACGACCCGCCGGTCGCCGGTCACGTCAGCGAACCCGCCGGCCTCGCCCGTCCGCCGTGGCTCTCCCGCCTGGAGCGCCGCCTCGATCACACTGACTCGGCGGGCACCGGTGGTGCCCGGAGAGCCGCGGTCCTCGTCGTCCTCGTCCTCGTCGACGGCGAGCCTGAGCTGCTTCTCACCCGGCGCTCCCATGGGCTCGGGTACCTGCCCGGGGCGCTCGTGTTCCCCGGCGGCTCGGTCGAGAGGTCCGATCGCAGCCCGGTCGACACCGCGCTGCGCGAGGCCCATGAGGAGACCGGACTCGACCCCGGCTCCGTCGAGATCCTCGGCCATCTCTCCGAGCGCAGCACCCCTGACGCCAGGTTCGTCGTCACCCCGGTGCTCGCCTGGAGCCGACACCTGCGCTTCACCGCTCCCGTAAGCCCGGGCGAAGTCACCGGGATGGGCCTGGTCGGCCTGGCCACGCTTTCCCGGCTGCGCGCCGGCAACCACGTGGCGTTGCGGCGCATTGCCGGCGAGGGGCCGAGGCACTACCCGAAGAGTGCCTTGTCGGGCGTGCTCCCGCCGATGACCGCGGCGGTTGTCCGCGAGCTGGTCGGGATCGTCAGCGCGGTCGGCGCGATTCGGGCGACGCCCCTGAGGGCCGGGATCGCTCGGACTCGAAGGACCGGGAAGCACCGAGGTCTCTCGCGCCCTATAGGGGAGGCGCACTGCCTTGACGATCGGCCTTGCCACGCTCGTATCCGTAGTCGGCCGCAGCACAGGTTCAGCAGTCCGGACGGATGCCCCGGTCGCCCAAATGCTCGACGATGGACGTATTGAACAAGACCATCGACCGAAGGAGGTCCGGCTGTGAGCCAGACAACTACTCCCCATCACATCCACACCGACTCGCCGGCCGCGCCGGGCGGGACCCAGCAGGCCACGTCCCGGTTGCGCCGGCTGAGCGTCAACATCACCCCGGCCGAGCGGGTAGGGCGGGTCGTGCTCGGCCTCGGAGCCATCGTTGTCGGCGCGGTGCTCCTCGCTCCGGCGGGATCAGCACTCGCCGTGATCCTCGAGGTGCTGCTCGTCGCCGCTGGACTCGACCTCGCGGTCACCGGCGGTCTCGGCCACTGCCCGCTCTACGCCAAGCTCGGGCACGTGCCGGCTTCCCTTCGGAGGACGACATGACCGGGCGCGACCTCGATCGAAGCCCCAGCCGTGACCACAGCAGCCACGAGGGCCACGAGGGCCACGAGGGCCACGAGATGGGCCACGAGATGGGCCACGAAGGCCACGGCGGTCATCACTGGATGATGATGGCCT
>JAKAWM010000022.1:9016-13542 GCA_021827285.1 Actinomycetes bacterium
TGGCCTGCTGCATCCCGATGGTCATTATCGTGCTCGCGCTGGTAGCCACCGGCACCGTGAGCGTCGGCTTCATCCTCTTCGCGGTGCTGTGCGTGGGGATGATGGCGCTCATGATGCGAGCGATGGACCACGGCTCCGGACACGCCGGCCACTAGCGCGAGCCGGTACGTCGACAAGAACGCCGGCAAGAGGACGAGCAGAACTCAGGACGAACAAGAGCCAAGGAAGAGAACGATGAACCCAACCGAGATAGCCATCGTCGCAGCCGACGCAGTGATCACCGCCGGGCTCGGCCGGTGGTTCTTCGGACCGAAGCCGACGACCGAAGCGGCCGTCGCCGGTGGGGTCCAAGAAGTTCGGGTCACCGTTCACGGTGGCTACAGCCCGAACCGGATCCGGGCCAGGGCTGGGGTTCCGCTGCGTCTGGTCTTCGACCGTCAGGAGTCAGGCGACTGCACCTCGAGGGTGGTGTTCCCCGACTTCGGCGCATCGGCGGAGCTCCCAGCCTTCGGTGAGGCGACCCTTGAGCTCACGCCGGACACCCCTGGCGAGTACGGGTTCGCCTGTGGCATGAACATGATCCACGGCACCTTGGTCGTCGAGGAGCCTGCCACCGCCAGTAGCCCGGCGAACGATGCCGCCACGCTCGGGCCCGTCGGCGACGATGTGCCTGAGGGCGGAGTCAATTCTACGGAGATGGTCGACGTCGCGCTCGCCGAGGGGAGCGGAGGCGGGGCAGCGCAAGTGGCGACCATTGTGGTGGACGCCGGCTACCACCCCGCCCGCGTGCTGGCCCAAGAGAATGTTCCCCTCCGGCTGGTCTTCGACCGACGCGAGGACGGGGCGTGCACGGAGCGGGTCGTCTTCCCCGCCCTCGATCTGGTGGCGGTGCTCCCCGCTCACGAGCAGACCGCCGTCGAACTCGGCGCGCTCGATATCGGGACCTACGAGTTCTCCTGTGGCATGGGAATGCTGCACGCCACTGTCGAGGTGGCGCCAAGCCGACGCGATGCGGCGCCGCTTTCATCCCCTTCAGCGGCCGCTGTCGGGTCCAACGGCGGGGCGGCCCCCGAGAAGGAGGCGGCCCCGCCGGTCATCGACACGCCCCTGATCGTCCCCCCTGTGGTGCGCGACGGCACCGCGCACCCGAGCGCAGGAGCCGGAGAGGACGCCGAGGCGGCGGAACGCCGCGCCGAAATGGCCGACCTCGCCCGCCGGGTCGTCGTCGGAGCGGTCCTTACCGTGCCGGTGCTCTTCGGGGTGATGGCCAAGGACTTCTTCCACCCCGCCTGGTTGCCGGCGATCTTGACCAACGACTGGTTCTCGCTGGCGCTCATCGCCCCGGTGTTCTTCTACACGGGCTGGCCGATCCACCGAAGTGGCTGGTTGGGCCTGGCCCATCGCAGCCCGGATATGAACTCGCTCATCACGCTCGGCACGGTGGCGGCGTTTCTCTACAGCCTCGTCGTCACGATCGCCCCGTCGCTAGCGCCGACGAAGATCCGTGGCGTCTACTACGAGGAGATCGGGTTCATCTTGACCTTGATCCTGCTCGGCCGGCTCATCGAGGTGCGGGCCAAGGCCGGGACCGGGGAGGCCATCCGGACCCTGCTCGGCCTCCAAGCCCGCACGGCCCGCGTCGTGCGCGACGGCACCGAGCGCGAGCTCGCGATCGACGAGGTCGTGCCCGGCGACATCGTGCTGGTCCGCCCAGGCGAGAAGATCCCCGTCGACGGCCGGGTCACCGAGGGTCACTCCGCGGTCGACGAGTCGATGGTGAGCGGCGAGCCTATTCCCATCGAGAAGGACGCCGGCGACGAGGTGGTCGGGGCCACGGTGAACGGGACGGGCTCGTTGCGCATCGAGGCGACCCGCGTGGGGTCGGACAGCGTGCTGGCCCAGATCGTCGACATGGTCCGACGGGCCCAGGCGTCGCGGGCCCCCATCCAGCGCCTCGTCGACAAGGTGTCGTCGGTGTTCGTCCCGACCGTCATCTTCATCGCGCTCGGCACCTTCGCCCTGTGGTATCTCCTCGGTCCGCTCCCGGCCTTCACCTATGCCCTGATCGCGGCGGTGACGGTGCTGATCATCGCCTGTCCCTGCGCGCTCGGGCTCGCCACCCCGCTGGCAGTGATGGTCGGGACGGGCAAGGGGGCGACGGGTGGGGTGCTGTTCCGCTCGGCCGAAGCCCTCGAGACGGCCGGGCGCCTCGACACGGTCGTGTTGGACAAGACCGGGACCATCACGGCGGGACACCCGGCCCTCACTGACGTCGTGGCGCTCGACGGCGTCGATAGTGCCCAGCTCTTGGCCTTCGCTGCCGCGGCGGAGACAGACTCGGAACACCCGCTTGCCTCGGCCATCGTCGCCGGGGCGGCCGACCGAGGAGTCGCGGTGCCCCCTGTGGCGTCCTTCGTCTCGGTCACCGGCCAAGGCGTGCGAGGCAGCGTCGACGGCCACGAGGTCCTCGTCGGCAACGCTCGGCTCCTCAGCGCCGACGGCGTGGACCTCGCAGACCTGCCCGAGCGGGCCGAGGCGTTGGCCGCCGACGGCAAGACCGCCATGCTCATAGCGGTCGACGGGCGCCCGGCCGGTCTGGTCGCCGCCGCCGACCCCATCAAAGAGGACTCCGTCGGCGCCGTTGCCGCCCTGCGTGCCCTCGGGCTCGAGGTCGTTATGCTGACCGGCGACGCCCGGCGCACCGCGGAGGCAGTGGCACGTCGGGTCGGGATCGACTCGGTCCTGGCCGAGGTCCGACCCGAGGACAAGGCGGATGAGGTGGCCCGCCTGCAAGCCGAGGGGCGCTCGGTCGGGATGGTCGGCGACGGCATCAACGACGCCCCCGCCTTGGCCAAGGCCGATGTCGGGCTGGCCATCGGGACTGGCACCGACGTCGCCATCGAGGCGGCCGACGTGACGCTGATGTCCGGCTCGCTCACCGGCATCCCGACCACGATCCGCCTGTCGCGTGCCACGATGCGCAACATCCGCCAGAACCTGACCCTCGCCTTTGGCTACAACACCATCGGTATCCCCATCGCGGCGGGGCTCCTCTACCCGTTCTTCGGGATCGTCCTCTCTCCGACCATCGCGGCAGCGGCCATGGCCTTGTCGTCGCTGTCGGTGGTGACCAACGCCAATCGCCTGCGCCGGGTCGGGATCGTCCCGACGTCGAACCCTGCGCCCTTCCCAGGTCGCCGCGCGGGTTCGTTGGTGGTCGGCCAAGGAGTCTCCCTCGAAAGAAGCACGCCATGACATCGTTCCTGGCAGCGAAACTGGATCTGGATCTTGCTCATCGGCGGGTTCTTGTTCATGCACTTCGGTCACCGCCACGGTGGCCACATGGGTGGAGGCATGGGTGGCTGTGGTGGGGGTCGCGCCGGCCACGACGACCACGACGACCAAAGCCATTCCCACGCCGGCCACAGCCGACCGTCTGAGACGTACCCCGCAGCTGATGAGCCAGACGAGGACCAGCGCTCGACCTCGACACCGGCCCGGCGTCAGGGAGGCTGTTGATGCCTGGGACCGAGACCTTCGGCCGGGTCGTGGTCGGTGTGGACGACTCGCCCGGAGGTCGGGCCGCGCTCCGCTTCGCCGCGGAGGAGGCGGCCCGCCGGGTGCCGCGGGCCACGACGTTTAGGTCGACGTCGGGAGCGAGGCGCTTGCCCCGGCAGTGGCGCCCCGACGCGTCGCCGCCGGCGTCGGGCACGGAGGCTGGTGCCCGCACGGCGGGGCACCGGGCGCCAGCCACGGGCCCTGTGCGTAAGGCGGGCACCCGCTCCGCGGGATCCCCGGTCACTGCGCAGGTACGCAAGGCAACAACGCACCAAGAAGGAGCAACCCATGGCAACCACCACCGACCCTGTGTGCGGCATGAGCATCGAAGAATCCGCCGCCGCGGGCAGCGCCACGCACGAGGGCACGACCTACTGCTTCTGCTCGCCCGCCTGCGAGCATCGCTTCGAGGCCGAACCCGAGAAGTACGCCTCGGGTGACCAGTAGCCGGCCCTGCGGAGCAGGCGCGCTGATCGGGCTGGCTTGATATGAGTGAGAGCACAACCGTGGACCGGCCCGAGACGAGCTCGCCGTCATGTTCCGACACCACCGGGCGCCCATGGCTCCTCCGATTGGGCCGGCTCTCGATGTGGGGCTCGCCCTCGGCGCCGAGGCAGTGCCGCGATGTCTGCTGAGCTCCCGGCGGTCTCTGCTGATGCCCGGCCGTCAGCCTGGCGCATGATCCTCGTCGTCGCATTCCTCGGTGCCTGCTTCGTGACTATCCGCTTCGCCCGGGGCGCTGCGCCGCCACTGTGGCTCGCTACCCTGCGGGCCTTGATTGCAGGAGCAGTCCTCCTCGGCTACGCCACCTGGCGCGGAAGGGCTCGTCCGATCGGCCTGTCGCAGTGGGGCGTGATCGGTGTTCTCGGCCTTGCCAACGCCACCTTCGCTGGAGGGGCCATGTACCTCGCCGCCGCCCGGCTCCCAACGGGCATCGCGTCGGTGCTCGCCCCAGGACCGGCAGGTCT
>JAKAWM010000023.1 GCA_021827285.1 Actinomycetes bacterium
CTTTTGGCCATGGAGGCGGAGGAGCTCATCCGGTCCAACCCGCTCGACGGGGTGGTGCTGCTCTCTGGTTGCGACAAGACGACGCCCGGGTTGCTGATGGCCGCAGGCAGTGTGGATCTGCCCGCCATCATGGTGACGGGTGGCCCGATGCTGAATGGGAAGTACCAAGGCTCCGACATAGGTTCTGGGACCCACGTTTGGAAGTTCGAAGCGGAGCTCAAGGCGGGCCGCATGACCCAGGAGCAGCTGTACGTGGCGGAGGGTTGCATGTCCCGCTCCGATGGCCATTGCATGACCATGGGCACCGCTTCGACCATGGCTTGCATGGCGGAGGCGTTGGGGATGCAACTGCCGGGCTCGGCGACCTGGCCCGCCGCCGACGCCCGCCGTTATGAAGTTGCCCAGGAAGCGGGCATCCGCATAGTGGCGATGGTGGAGGAAGACCTGCGCCCGGCGCAGATAATGGAGCGCCCCGCGTTTGAAAATGCCATCCGTGCCAATGCCGCCATCGGGGGGTCCACCAACTCCATCATCCACCTGATGGCGTTGGCCGAGCGCCTTGGGGCCCAACTCTCGCTGGACGACTTCGACCACCTGGCCAGGCCGGTGCCGACCCTGGTAGACCTCCTCCCCTCGGGGCACCACTTGATGGAGGATTTCTGCTACGCAGGCGGGCTCCCGGCTGTCCTGAAAGAGCTGGACGACGCGGGCCTGCTCAACAGTGGCCAAGTGACTGTCACCGGCCGGAGCATGGGCGAGAACATAAGCCAAGCCCAGTGCTGGGACCGAGAAGTGATCCGGCCCTTCAGTGCACCTTTCCAGCCCCCGCGGACTGGTACCGCGGTTCTCCATGGGAACCTCTGCCCCGGCGGAGCCGTAATCAAGCAATCGGCGGCGTCCCCAGAGCTCGCGCAACATCGAGGTCGGGCCATAGTGTTCGACTCACCCGAGGATTATTACGCCGTCAGTGACGACGATGACTTCGATGTTGAAGCCAGCGATGTCATTGTTGTGCGGTATGCGGGGCCCAAGGGGTACCCGGGCATGCCGGAGGTGTCCAATGTGGCCCTGCCTGCCAAGCTCTTGAAAAAGGGCGTCACGGACATGGTGCGCATCTGCGACGGGCGCATGAGCGGGACTGGGTTCGGCACGGTTGTCCTCCACGTCTCACCCGAGGCTGCCATTGGTGGCCCGCTGGCCCTGGTGAAGACCGGAGATTTCGTCGAGTTGGACGTGCCGGCCCGTTCGCTGCACTTGGACGTGCCCGATGAGGAACTGCAACGCCGCCGGGCAGCTTGGTCACCACCCCCGCCCAAGGCTTCCTCTGGTTACATATGGTTGTACATCGAGCACGTCCTGCAAGCGGAAAAAGGTGCCGATTTCGATTTTCTCCAGGGTGGGCGCGGGCATGGAGTGCCTCGGGACTCGCATTGAGCCCGCCCAGAATGGTTATAGCTTGGCCTTCCTTGCTCGCCGCCCTTGCCCGGTAGGGGGCTCAACTCGATTCGGTGATGCTGACCGACTCGATCAAGACTCGTTGTTTGGGTTGTCCTGAGCTGGTGCCGACGGCGTCGATATTGGCAACCACGTCCAGCCCAGAAATGACCTTGCCGAACAGGGAGTACTGCGGAGGCAAGCGGAGCCCGCTCGGCCCGCTGATTATGAAGAACTGGCTCCCGTTGGTATTGGGCCCGGCGTTGGCCATGGCGAGGGAGCCCAGCTCGTAGCGGCCCGGTCGTGGTAGCTCGTCCTCAAAGCGGTAACCAGGCCCGCCGCTGCCCGTACCGGTGGGGTCCCCACCCTGCAAGACGAAGCCCTTCACGACCCGGTGAAAGACGATGCCCTCGAAATAGTGGTACCGGGCCAGGAAGACGAAGTTGTTCACCGTCTTAGGGGCGGCAACCGGGTCCAGGGCCAGGACCATGGTGCCCTTGGAACTGGTCAGCTCGGCCGTGTAGCGCCGGGTCACGTCTATGCACATTGGGGGAGGTTCGTCGAAACGCTGCCGCTTGGGGCTGGAGCCGTCGGCGGCAGGGCAAGGAAAAGTCATACCCACTGTTTAGCGCGGAAAGGAGCTTTGCACCCTAGGCTTTGGTTGTTGACGGTCAAAGCTCAGGTGCCCGGCGGTGCAAACCGTCTGGCGCGTGACCTGTTCACACCGCTTCCTCGCCACTACGACCGGCTGGCGGAGATCCTGTCCTTCGGGCAAAACCGCCGCTGGCGGGCCGAAATGGTCGCTCATATCGTCGAAGCAGCTCCCGAGCTCGTGCTCAGTGTGGCGTGCGGCACCGCGGGGGAATGCCTGGCGATAGCCCGGCGGTCGGGGGCCAGGGTTGTGGGTGTGGACCTTACCGAAGCCATGTTGCGGCGAGGCCGGGACAACCTGGCCCGGGCCGGGTTGGTTCAGCGAGCCCACCTGCTCCTGGGCCAAGCCGAAAGACTTCCCTTCCCTGACGCCACCTTCGACGGCCTCTCCTTCACGTACCTGCTGCGCTACGTCGAGGACCCCCAAGCGACCCTGGAAGAGCTGGCGCGAGTCATCCGGCCAGGTGGCGTCGCCGCCAGCCTTGAGTTCTTTGTCCCCCCGAGCCCCCTGTGGCGAGCGGCCTGGGGCGTTTACACCCGGGCCGCATTGCCGGCGGCGGGTATGCTCCTGGGAGGAAGGGACTGGTACGACGTCGGGCGCTTCCTCGGCCCCAGCATCAGTTCCCATTACCGTCGCTACCCGCTCGATTGGGTGCTCAAGGCGTGGGAGCGGGCCGGGTTCATCTCCGTGAGTGCCCGCCCCTTGAGCCTGGGTGGTGGTCTTGTGATGTGGGGCCGGCGCGGTGGCTGATCCGCCAGGCCGGGGACCGTTAGGCCCGCCAGGCCGGGGACCGTTGGGCCCGCCAGGTGAGAAGCAGCCGAGCTGCCGGCCCGCCTTTTACGCCGCGCCACCGGGCCGCTGGCGCGACTGGTGGACATTGCTCCACCCGCCCTACACGGCATGGCACCTCTCCTATGTGGTGATCGGGGCTTGCCTGGCGCCTCAGGTCCGCCTCGCCAACCTCGCCGCCACGCTGCTGGCCTTCTTCGGGGCGGTGGGCCTGGCCGCCCACGCCCTCGACGAGCTAAATGGGCGCCCGCTCGGCACCGGCATCCCTTCCCGTGCCCTCATCGTGGTTGCCGTCTGCGGCCTGAGCCTGGCCATCGGCCTGGGCACCGCGGGCATCTTCCGGGTTGGCGGGTGGCTATTGCCCTTCATGGTTGTCGGGCCCGTCCTGGTGGTGGCCTATAATCTCGAGCTCGGAGGGGGCGTGCTCCATAACGACGTTGGCTTCGGGGCAGCTTGGGGTGCCTTTCCCGCTCTGGTCGGTTACGTGGGCCAGACCGGCTCGCTGTCGTGGGCGGCGGTGGTCGCGGCTGGCGGTGCCATGGCCATGTCGATGGCTCAGCGCAGCCTGAGCACCCCCGCTCGTCGGTTGCGCCGCCGCGCTCGGAACGTCGAAGGTGAGATCCTCTTCTCAGACGGGAGCGCCCAACCGCTCGACCAGGCCGCCCTGCTGGCTCCGCTTGAGCGGGCCTTGAAGGCGGCTTCCTGGGGCGTGGTGCTCATGGCAGCGTCGTTCGCCATCAGCCGACTTACATAGCGCTGGCGCCCGGTCTATTTTGCCGCGGCTAGATAGCCCAGGTTGGGGGGCGGGTTGGCCCCGAGCCCGCTCCGGTAGATCCGATGGCGCTTGCCACCTCGTCAAGATCGGCTTCCCCGAGCTGAAGGGTAGCGGCTGGCAGCCACCCTTCTACCTGGGCCGCATTGCGCGCTCCCACAATGGCAGCCGTGACCCCGGGCCAAGCCAGGGCCCAGGCGACGGCCACGGCCCCTGGGCCAGTCCCGTACCGGTCTCCTATTTTCCTCAGAACGTCTGCTAGGTCCAGGTTGCGCCGGAGCCGCTCGCCCTGAAACTCGGTGTCCCTGGACCGCCAGTCCTCCTTGTCCAGGCGGGCTGCCCGTTCCACCGAAAAGGCCCCTGTGAGGAGCCCAGCCTGCATGGGGCTGTAGACGATGGCACCCGTCGAGTGCTGGGCGCACCAGGCCAGCTCCGCCGCATAACCCCGCTTTATGGCGGAGAAAGGCGGCTGGAGGGTATCGACGTGCCCAACCGTTTCAGCGATCTCCAGTTGGGCGGCGTTGTGGTTGCACAGGCCCGCAGCCCGGATCTTGCCCTCGTCCTTCATGGCCAGGAGCGTCGCCCAGTAATCCTCGAGGCGGGTGCCGTCTTCGGCGGGCCAGTGCACCTGGTAAAGGTCGATGCGTTCAACCCGTAGCCGCCGGAGGGACGCCTCCAACTCGGAACGCAGGCTAGCGGCGTCACCCACCCGCCGGGGCGGTTTGCGACGGTCGGATTCGTCCCACACCAGACCGCACTTGGTGAAGATGTAGGGCCTGTCCTGCTCGGGTAATCCGTCCATCGCCCGAGCCACCACCTCCTCCGAGTGACCCAGTCCATATACCGCCGCGGTGTCGATCCAGTTGATGCCGGCTTCGACCGCTCGGTGAATGGCGGCTACCGATTCGCCGTCGTCTTGGGCTCCCCAGGAGAAGGCCCATCCCGCGCCGCCAGCGGCCCAGGCGCCAAAGCCTACGCGGGTGATGTCCATCCCTGTCTTGCCGAAAGGTCTGGTTGGTAGGGCAGTGATCATACCCTGAGCCTACGGCGCTATCACTCTCCCGGGGGGCACTCTCCGCCTGTCATGTGCAAACCATGGCTGTAGCCAGCCAGCCAGATGGCCGCGTCCTGGGAGCGTGGGTAGCGCGAGACCAGCAACTTGAAGGCCGGACCGTGGCTTGGTTCGAGCAGGTGCGCCAGTTCGTGGACGAGCACGTAGTCGAGGACCCAAGCCGGTGCCCCCTGGAGCCGGGAGGAGATCCGCAGCGTCCCGGTGGCGGTGGTGCAGCTACCCCAGCGAGACTTCTCCTGGTTGCTAACCCAACGAACTTCGGCCGGCACCGCCCTTGCCTCGAGGTACCTGGCTGACAGGTCCCTGGCCCGCTGGGCGAGAGATTCATCATCGGCCCGACCTTGACCTCGGCGACGCCGGAGCAGCCGGCCCGCCAGCTCCTCAGCCACCCGCTGGCGTTCCCCCATCGGCATCCTGGCTGGCACCAGCACGACGATGCGGTCGCCCTCGAAGCGGGCCATGCACGTGCGCTTCCTCCGGTCAGACGGCCGCACCTCTATAAAGGGCCGTGCGGCATTGTCTTGGAACGTGCTTTCCATGGACCTCGGCACGGAGCCTACAACGGCCGGCCGCTCGACGGGCGGAGGGGCCGCGACCAGCGCGGCCCAACCCTAGTACCGGTGGGCCCAGCACCAGGGGCTTGCCGTGCTGGCACCTATACCCTCGTGGTGATGGGCGTCCCCGATACTGCTGTGGTAGTGGGCTCTGGTCCGAACGGGTTGGCGGCCGCCATAACGCTGGCCAGAGCGGGCCTGGCCGTGGAGGTGTTCGAAGGTGCAGGCACACCAGGCGGGGGGTGCCGCACGGCCGACCTCACTTTGCCCGACTTCCATCATGACGTTTGTTCGGCCGTGCACCCGCTCGTTCTCGCGTCCCCGTTTTTCCGTTCCCTGGACCTGGCAAGCAGGGGTGTCAGGATGCTGCACCCCGCCGTGGCCTGCGCCCATCCACTCGACGGGGCGAGGGCTGCAGCCGTGATCGGTACGGTGGAGGAGACGGCTGCCACCCTCGGCATGGCGGCGGCCCCCTACCGGCGGATGTTCGGTCCGCTGGTGCGCGAGGCGGACAAAGTCCTCCCTACCTTGCTCGGGCCCCTGCGCAGCCTCCCACGGCATCCTTTCGCCGTGGCCCGGTTGGGGCTGCCCGGCCTCCTGCCGGCGACCCGGCTTGCCGCAAGGCTGCGGGGTGCAGAAGCCGGGGCCTTGCTGGCCGGAGCGGCTGCGCACTCGGCGCTGCCTTTGGACCGCCCGGTAACAGGCTCCTTCGGGCTCCTGTTCTTGACGCTTGGCCATGCCTTCGGGTGGCCCCTGGTCGAAGGGGGGAGCGGTCGGTTGGTCGGCGCGCTCGTCGCCGAGCTCGAGTCCATGGGCGGGAAGATCTATGTTGGCCACTGGGTCAAGTCGTTGGACGACCTGCCCAAGGCGCGGGCCGTCCTTCTCGATGTTGGCGCCCACCAGTTGGCCACGATGGCTGGGGCCCGCCTCCCGCCCGGCTACCGCCGGGCCCTCGAGCGGTTCGGTTACGGGCCTGGGGTGTACAAGGTGGACTGGGCGCTCTCGGGCCCGGTGCCCTGGGCATCGGAAGTGTGCCGGCGGGCTGGGACGGTGCATGTGGGAGGCACCTTGGAAGAGGTGGCGGCTAGCGAGGCCGAGGTGGCGGCGGGCCGTCATCCCGAGAGGCCGTTCTGCATCGTTGCTCAGCCCGCGGTGGTGGACCCCTCCCGGGCTCCCGGCCCTGCCCAGGTCCTGTGGGCCTACTGCCACGTCCCGGCCGGATCGAGCGTCGACATGACCGAGCGCATCGAGGCTCAGATAGAGCGGTTCGCTCCGGGTTTCAGGGATCTCGTCACCGGGCGGGCCACGAAGACGGCAGTGCAAGCCGAGGCGGCCAACCCGAACCGCGTCGGTGGGGACATCACGGGCGGGATGGTAACGCTGCGCCAGACACTTTTTCGCCCCACTTTCCGTTGGGAAAACTACAGGACACCGTTGCCTGGCATCTACCTCTGCTCGTCGTCAACGCCGCCTGGTGGTGGCGTCCACGGCATGTGCGGCTATTGGGCCGCCCGCCGGGCTTTGGCCGATCTGGCCCGCCCCCGGGCCACCGGTTGACGGCCCGCACGCGTACCGGGGGCTGGGGTTAGGATCGCGACGTGGGAGTGAAGGCACACGAAGCGGACATCGCGCTGGAGCTGCACGCCCAATTGGGCGAAGGTCCGGTATGGGACGAGCGTGCGCAGCGGCTGTTCTTTGTGGACATCATGGGCCAGCGCGTCCACTCCTTTGAACCCACGACTGGCCAGCACCAAAACTTCGAGGTTGGCAGGCCAGTGGGCTGCGTGGTGCTCCGGGAGGATGGAGGCCTGGTCCTGGCCGCCCACGACGGCTTCTTTCTCGCCAACCGGGACGGGAGCGGCCTGAAGTCTTTCGGAGATGTCGAAATAGACGGGGCCCGGGTGCGTTTCAACGATGGAAAAGTCTGCCCGCGGGGCCGGCTGTTGGCGGGCACGATGGACTGGACCAAGCAACAGCCCGTTGGCGCCCTCTACATTCTGCGTGGCGATGGAGGCGTATCCGTGCTCCTCGAGGACATTACTATTTCCAACGGCCTGGCATGGACGGAGGACGGCCGGACCCTCTACTACATTGACACGCCGCGTCAGCAGATCGATGCCTTCGATTTCGACCTCGAAACAGGCGCGATTTCCAATCGCCGGCCGATCGCCAGCTTCACGGGTGTCGCCCCGGACGGGATGGCTATCGACAGCGAAGGGTGCCTTTGGGTCGCCTGCTGGGGCGGCTACCGGGTGGAGCGCATCGACCCCGGTACGGGCCGGGCACTGGAGACCGTCCGGGTGCCGGCCCGTCAGGTCTCAAGCGTGGCCTTCGGCGGGCCAGGTTTGGACGAGATGTACATAACCACCGCATGGGATGACCTCACCCCTGAACAGCGAGCCGGTGACCCCCACGCAGGCGACCTGTTCGTTGCCCACCCTGGTGTCAGCGGTCCTCCGGCCTACCGTTTCAAGATGACCTGAGAGCAAGTCGGGCTAGACCATCCGCTCCCCGGTGGCGGCCAGAAAACGCACTCCGCTTGTCCCGAGACGCTGCTGCATGACAGTTATCGCCTCCGGGTTGTCATCGACCAGGACGAACCGGCGCCCCAGTTGGCGAGCGACCGCACCCGTGGTGCCGCTCCCGGCGAAGAAGTCCAATACCCAGGCGCCGGGGCTCGAGGAGGCCAGGACGACACGGCGAAGGATCCCTTCGGGCTTCTGGCTGGGGTAGCCCGTCTTTTCGCGGCCGTTTGTGGGCACGATGGTGTGCCACCACACATCTGTCGGGGACTTGCCGCGCCGGGCCTTTTCCGGCGTCACCAAGCCGGGTGCCATGTACGGGATGCGTTCCACAGCGTCCCGGTCGAAATGGTAATGGGTGGGGTTCCGGACATAGACGAGGATCGAATCGTGCTTGGCCGGCCATCGGTGCTTCGGCCGCCCCCCATAGTCATAAGCCCAGATGACCTCGTTCAAGAAACAGCGCCGCCCGAAGATCTGATCGAGAAGGACCTTGCAGTAGTGGGCCTCTCGGTAATCGATATGAAAATACAGGGTGCCGTCCTGCCTTAGGAGGCGGCGGGTTTCCTCGAGGCGTGGCCCGATAAAGCCGAGATAATCGTCGAACTCGTCTTGGTAAGTCTGCTCTCCCACTACCGCCGTCACGTAGCGACGCCCACCGAACCCAACACGATCGCCGTTGTCTGACCTTTGGGTTTTGAGAGTGAGGCGACGCTGGGCTCTGCCTGTATTGAACGGTGGGTCTATGTAGATCAGCTGGAAGGACTCGTCGGGGAGCTTGGGCAGCACCTCAGCGTTGTCGCCTAGGACGACGTAGTCCTCGCCCCCGTCTCCTAGGTCGAACATTTGGGGCCTCCTTCGCCCATCCGATCCCTTCAGCCACTCCCGATCATTCCATACTGACGAGTCGCCCTCACCGGTACTTTTGCGCCGCTTCTTGGTCGTTCATGTGCAGATGGCCGGAGCACCGATCTGGGACTAATGGTCCCGCAGTGGCCGGGCCCTGCCAGTCACGGGCAAAGTGGCCGGGCCGTGTCCTATTTTCGTGACACCATGGCTTGGTGCGTGCCGACCGGCTAATTGCCCTTCTTCTACTGCTGCAGCGCCGTGGCCAAGTCACGGCGGCTGACGTTGCCACCGAGCTCGAGGTTTCGGAGCGCACGGCGAGGCGGGACCTCGAAGCCTTGGGCCTGGCTGGGCTGCCTGTTTACTCGGAACGGGGTAGAGGGGGAGGGTGGCGGTTGCTCGGGGGCGGGCGTACGGACCTGTCCGGGCTCTCGGGGGCCGAAGCGCGAGCCCTCTTCCTGGTTGCCGGCCCCCAGGCCCAGGCGACTCCCGAGCTGAAGACCGCCTTGCGCAAGCTGGTGCGGGCACTGCCCGAGCCGCTCCGGGCGGGGGCCGAGGGGGCGGCGTCCGCGGTGATCATAGATCCGGGTGGCTGGGGGGAGACGAGGCGGGCGTTCAGGCCACCGCACCTTGACGACCTGGAAGCAGCGCTGGCCGATGGTACACAGGTCCGTCTTGCTTACTCCGACCGGCAGGGCAACCAAACGGTTCGGACCGTCCACCCGCTTGGTTTGGCGTTGAAGAAGTCCGTCTGGTACCTGCTCGCGGGGACGGGCGAGGGGCTGCGGACGTTTCGCGTGGGCAGGGTCGTTGCGGTCGAACGGACCAGTGATCCAGTGGTGCGCCCCGACGGCTTCGACCTGTCCGAGGCATGGAAGCAGGTGGTCGAGCGGGTGGACGAGCTGCGACTACCGGTCGAAGTAGAGGGCCTCGCCGATCCGGAGGCCCTGGACGCCCTGAGGTGGGTGTTCGGCCGCCGGGCCTGTTTCGGCTCGCCTGGGCCCGACGGCCGTACCCCCTTCAAAGTTCGGGGCCCCTCCGTGCGGGCGCTCATCTTCGAGCTCGCCGGTCTGGGGCACTTGGTCGAAGTCGTGTCTCCCCTGGCCGCGCGCCAAGAGCTGGCGCGGCTGGGCGCGCAGCTTGTAAATACTTACGGTTTGCCGCCCGAACCTTGAAGCGGGTTGAGCCCCAGAGCTGGACGGGTGCCATCAGGGCGGGCCTCTTGGCTCCGCCCCTAGTAGCCCCGCCCGCACCCTCGGCCCCGCCCGCCACCCCATGCCCCGCCCGTTACCCTCGGGCCCGCCCCGGTACGCTTGACTATGCCCCGCCCCGGTACGGTTGGCTATTTCGGTGGGTGGAGCCGGTAGGGCTGTTTGGGTGCGTGGAGCCGGTAGGGCCGCGAATTGAGCCGATGGGGCCTGTTGCTGGCACCCGGGGCCAGCGCCGGTAGAGACCAACCTGCCTTGGTCGAGATCGACAAGGTTGCCGTCGCCTTGGGGGGGTTCGTGAGGCGTATCGACTTCCCTTACCGGGTGGCGGGGCGGCGTGCTCCGGACCGCCCTGCCGTCTTGATCTCCACGGTTGTTGAGGAGGCGGGTTACCTGTGTGCTGAAGCCGGCCTTCTTCCCCAGAGCGTGTTCCTGGGTGGACGTTCCATGGGTGGGCGCATGTGCTCTATGGCCGTGGCGGAAGGCCTGCCGGCCGCTGGGCTCGTGCTCGTGAGCTACCCGCTCCACCCTCCCGGCAAGCCCGAACGTCCCCGTACCGAGCACTTCAGCCGCTTGGACGTCCCGTGCCTGTTCGTCTCTGGCACGCGGGACACCTTCGGCTCACCCGAAGAGCTCGACCACGCGTTGCGCTCGATCCCCGGTCCCGCCCGGGTCGACCTGGTCGAGGGCGCCGATCATGGCATGAAGGGCCGGGAAAAGCTTGTAGCGGCACTGGTGGGTCAGTGGCTCGCAGCCAACCGCCCGGCGCGAGTGGGCGTCAGCCCTCCGCAGCCCGAAAGATGACAGGTTAAGGATGTTCTTACCCGGTCCTAATCCGGCGTTGAACAGCTCCTCTTACGCTATTGGCAGCGAAACAGGGAGGATGCAAGATGAAGCCGGTGGTTTCGGCCGACCCCACGGGTCTTGTCACCCAAGCGGGGGCTCCGGCTCCTCCCCTTCGGTACGGCGAGGTCGAAGCTGGGCCTGATGGCTCGGCGGAGCCAGCTCTCGGGCCTGGGAGAGGGTGGCGGTTCGCCAGGTCTTGGCGCCGGCGGTGGAAAAGGATGGCCGGTCTGGCCATTGCCGTTGCCCTGGTGGTTGCCGGCGGGTTGACGTACCTGCTCACGCGCTCCACGGGGCCTACCTTTCGTACGGTGGCAGCCAGCATCGGCAACGTGCAAGAGACAACGTCATTGAGCGGGACAATCTCGCCCGCGACCGAGGCGGACGCCAATTTCGAGGTCGCCGGTACCGTCCGCTCCGTCAATGTGGCGGCGGGCGACCGCGTCAAGGCGGGCGCAGTGCTGGCGACGCTGCAGGCCCCCACCCTTCAGGCGGATGTACAGCAGGCGGCGGCCGCTTTGGAGCAGGCTCAAGCCAAGCTGGCCTCTGACCAGGTCAACCCGACCCTGGTTCAGGCCGAGGGCTCTGCGATTAGCGCCGAACAGGCCCTAAGCCAGGACAAGACGAACGTTTCGTACACGCAAAGCTCAAATACAGCCACGCTCGCCCAGGCAAAACAGTCGGTAACCCAAGCACAGCAGCAACTGGCCAACGACATGGCCTCAGGCCAGGCCTCGGTGGCTCAGGCTCGCACCCAGCTGGCGGACGACACCACCTCTGGGCAGGCGTCGGTAACCCAAGCACAGCAGCAACTGGCCAACGACATGGCCTCAGGCCAGGCCTCGGTGGCTCAGGCTCGCTCCCAGCTGGCCACCGACAAACAGTCCGGCGGCTTGTCGGTCTCGCAAGCTACTTCCCAGCTGGCCAACGACCGGCCAACGCTCTCCACTGACCAGGCCACCTTGGCCACGGACAACGGCGTGCTGGCCGCCGACCAGCAAAAAGAAGCCGTGGACTGCCTGGGTAGCGGGGCGGCGGGTCTGAGCAGTTCGGTGGCCATCCTGGGTGCCGGTTCTGGCGGTACGGGGAGCGGATCGACCAGCAGCGGCACAGGCAGCAGCGGTACCACTAGTTCCACCTGCAGCGGGGACGAGAGCGCGCTAAGCGCGGCGCAGCAGCAGGTGACGTCAGACCAGCAGAAAGTGACGGCGGACGAGCAGGCGGTGAAAAAGGACCAGCAGTCGATCTCCTCTGCTCAGGCGAGCACCAAGGCTACTCAGCAGCGCGACCAGCAGGCCCTGGCTTCGGCTGAGAGCTCGCTGAAAGTGGCTGAGCAAAAAGACGAGGCTGCCATCACCGCCGCCAAGAGGTCTCTGGCGGCCTCGGAGCAAAAAGACCAGCAGGCCCTGGCTTCGGCTGAGAGCTCGCTGAAAGTGGCTGAGCAAAAAGACGAGGCCGCCATCACGAGCGCTCAGTCCAGTGCGAGCTCGACGGGGCAAAAGAACGCCCAATCTCTCCAGCAGGCTCAAGCCCAGGTGGGCTCGGCCCAGGTTCAGCTCTCGCAAGCACAAGCCAGTATGGCGGCCGATAAGGTAGGCCAGCCCGCACAACTGACCGCCGACAAGGCGGCGGTCGCTTCCGACGAGGTTGCCCTCTCCGAGGCCCGGCTCAACCTTGCTAATGGCACGCTCAGAGCACCCGTTGCCGGTACCGTCGTTTCGGTCAATTTGAGCAAAGGGCAGACGGTGGCTGCCGGGAGCACGACCGTAAGCGGTCCTTCTGGCAGCTCGAGCTCCGGGAGTTCCGGGAACTCTGGGTCAGGCTCTTCCGGCTCGGGGTCAGCTGCTTCAGGTTCGGGGTCAGGCTCTTCCGGCTCGGGGTCAGCTGCTTCAAGTTCCGGGTCAGCTGGCTCTGCCTCGGGCTCAGGGGAGGTCGTGATCGATTCGACCGGGACCTTTACCGTCACCGCGGATGCCACCACGTCGCAAATTGCCGCCATCCAAGACGGTGAGCAGGCCGTCATTACCCCAACTGGTACGAGCTCGACTGCGTACGGTGTCGTCACGGGCACCGGTCTCGTGGGTACCACCAGCAGCGGCGTCACCAGCTACCCGGTCACGATCTCGGTCACCGGCACCCCGTCGGGCATGTACGCCGGGTCTTCGGCCGATTTGGACGTCATCACCCGCCAGGCGACCAACGTGCTCGTGGTACCGACGACTGCCGTCCATACCCTGTCCACCTACTCCTTCGTCTACTTGTTGAAAGGCGGCAAGGAAGTTGTCCAACGTGTCACGCTCGGGGCTACCAGCGGGGTCTATGACCAGATCACCTCGGGGTTGAAGGCGGGCCAGCAGGTGGTGATCGCCTCGCTATCGGCGAGAGTGCCAACCGGCGGCAGCAGCGGGTCGCCCTTTGGCGGCGGACTGGGCGGCGGCGGCTTCATTTTCAGAGGGGGCGGGGGCGGGGGCGCGCTGTTCCGTGGGGGCTTAGGCGGATGACCTCCAAGGGTGCCTTGGTCCAGCTAGTCAACGTCTGGAAGACCTACAGCACCAGCGAGGTACCTGTCCACGCCCTCAGGGGCGTGT
>JAKAWM010000024.1 GCA_021827285.1 Actinomycetes bacterium
ACCTACAAGGGCAGCTACTCTGATGTGCTCTCGGCTACGATCGCCGCGTTCCGGGCACATGCGGCACCGGACATCGCTCAGATTTTTGATGCCGGCACAGCCACGATGATGTACGCGACAGGTGCTTACGTGCCTGTCCACAGCCTGATGACCGAGTACGACATACCCTTCGCGACGTCGGATTTCATCGGGGGGGCAGCGAGCTACTACGAGACCTCGGACGACCAGCTCGACTCCATGCCGTTCAACAGTTCGACCCCCGTTCTTTACTACAACAAATCGCTCTTCTCTACGGCAGGCATCGCCGGTCCTCCCCGGACTTGGGCCGAGCTCTACTCGGACGCCATCAGGCTCGCATCGCACGGGGCTAAGTGCGCCCTAACCTCATCGGGCGCCTATGTGATGTGGACGGACATGGAAGAGTTCTCCATGTGGAACGGGTACCCGTTCGCGAGCCAGGATAACGGCTACCGCTCCATTTCGAATGTCCGTCTCGACATAGCCAGCGCCCCGTTCGTGGCCCACCTGTCAATGCTCGGGGAACTCGCCCAAAAGGGCCTCTATCAGTGGAACGGCGTGACCAACACCACTGTTCCGCTCTTTACTGGTGGGACGTGCGCCATGTACGAGCAGAGCTCGGCGGACCTTGCCACCATCACCAAGGCAGCGCAGTTCCCCTTCGGCGTGGCCCCTCTGCCCGTCGTAGCTGGCGACCACCTCGCGCCCCAGAACACCGCCGTCGGCGGGGCCTCGCTTTGGGTGCTGGCCGGAGCGCCCTCCGACACCTACAAGGGTGACGCCGAATTCCTCCACTTCCTGATGTCGGGACCAGCACAGGCCTATTGGGCGAGCCACACCGGCTACGTCGCCGTCAGCTCTGCCGGCGTCCATATCCTTCAGGGTGAGGGCTTTTACAAGTCGCACCCGAGCGACTCGGTGGCGACCTCGGAGCTCACCAACAAGCCACCGGAAGCCTGGACGAGGGGCATCCGCTTGGGGTACTTGCCCGAGATCCGCCAGGACGAAGCCGACGCTATTGCCAAGGTTCTGGCGGGCAAAGAGACCGCCGCCGCTGCGCTCGCGACCGCCCAGTCCCAGGGCGACCAAGTTCTTTCGGAGTTCAGCGCCCAGTACGGTGGCTAGCGCCATCGTTGCCCAGGAGCCGGCGTCGGCGTTCGTGACGTCGGCTCCTCGACGCGCACAAAGGGCGGCGCGGCTGCGGAAGCTAGACAGGCCCGTCTTCGCCCACCGCGGCCTGCCTTACCTGCTGGTACTTCCGCAATTGCTCATTGTGGGAGCGTTCTTCTTGTGGCCGAGCGTGCGGGCTGTGAGCGAGGCGTTCCAGCAGACTAACGCCTTCGGGCTCGGTGCCCGCTTCAGCGGCCTCCGCAACTTCGTCGACGCGTTGGCTAACGGCACGTACCTTCAGTCGACCGAAGTGACCTTGGTCTTCGCTTTCCTGACGACCGTCCTCTCCATGGCGATCGGGCTCTTCCTCTCCGTTCAGGTCGACCAAACAGGCCGCAGCCGCCCCATTTACAGGACCCTGTTCGTATGGACCTACGCAGTGCCGGGCGCTATTGCGGGTGCGCTCTGGCTGTTCCTCTTCCAGCCCGATCTCGGCCCGGGAGCGCGGCTGCTCGCCGACATAGGTGTGCGGTGGAACTTCGCGCTCCATGGCGACCAAGCCATGGCGCTGGTCGTGGCGCTGACCGTCTGGCAACAGTCGGCATACAATTTTCTTTTCTTTACAGCCGGTCTCCAGGGCATCCCGGGAGATGTGCTCGACGCCGCCGCAGTCGATGGGGCGGGCGGAGCCCGCCGGTTCTGGCGGGTCACCTTCCCTCTGCTTGCCCCGGTGACCTTCTTCCTGCTGGTGATGAACGTTCTCTACGCTTTCTTCTCCAGCTTCGCCGTGATTGACATAGTCACCCAAGGTGGCCCTGCGGGGGCCACCAACACCTTGGTATACCAGCTCTACCGTGACGGTTTCCAGAACGCTGACTCCGGCATAGCGGGCGCAGAGACGATCGTGCTCCTCGCCATGGCGGCTCTGCTCACGGCCGCTCAGTTCCGGGCCCTCAACCGGAGGATCCACTACAGGTGAGACCGACGCGCGGCGCCCAGATGGGTCGCCACATTGTCCTCTTGGTGGCTGCGGCTTTATTCGCGACCCCCCTCTACTTGGCGCTCGTAGCGGCAAGCCTGCCGGCTTCGGCGTTCCTCCGGGGGGTGCCGACTGCGCCCGGTGCCCAACTGGCCCATAACCTTTGGCAGGTCATGGTGCACGGGCTTCCCAACTCCCCCCCGGTGGCCCAGTTGATGGCCAGCTCAGCCGTGATGGCACTGGGCATTGCCGTGGGCAAACTGCTCCTTTCGGTGCCGGTGGCCTACGCCGTGGTGTTCTTTCGGTTCCGCGGACGTGCTCTCGCGTTCTGGCTGATATTCGCGACCCTCATGATGCCCGTCGAGGTCCGTTTCTTCCCTACATATCAGGTGACCGTGCAACTGGGCCTGCTGAACAGCTTCGGAGGCCTGATCTTGCCGCTGGTCGCCTCGGCAACAGCTGTGTTCCTGTTCCGCCAGTTCTTCATGGCCTTCCCGCTGGATCTTGCCGACGCCGCCCGCATAGACGGGGTAGGCCCTTTGCAGTTCCTTGTGCGCATCGTGGTCCCGCTCTCAAGGCCCATGCTGGCGGCCGTCTTCGTGCTCGAGTTCATTTACGGTTGGAACCAGTACCTCTGGCCTCTGCTGGTGACGTCAGGAGGGCGGGACGCCACGGTCGTGATGGGGATCAGGGAAATGATCAGCGCCGCGCAGAGCTTCGCCGTGCCTCAGTGGGACCTCATCATGGCGGTCTCCCTCGTAGCCATGGTGCCGCCGGTCATCGTTGCCTTGGTGATGCAGCGCTGGTTCGTGAGAGGGCTCACCGCTGGGATCAACTAGTGTCAGCCCGCGATCGCGAGAGGGGGCGGCTGCCCGAGGTATGGTCACACCGGGGGCGCGTTGGCCCAGGTGACGAGGCGGAGGAGAACACCGTCGCGGCCTTCGTGCGTGCATCGTCGGCGGGTGTGGCCGGTATCGAGCTCGACGTTTGGCTGACAGCGGATGGCGCGTGGGTCGTCCACCACGACCGGGGATGCCGAGCCGGGGAGCTCGACCGCCTTACAAGGCTCGAAGTACCAAGCGCGATCCCCGACCTCTCGGACGCTTTGGCCGCCTGCTCGGTCGGTAGGGTGAATGTCGAGCTGAAGGTGCCAGCGTCTGCCCCACGCGCTGAGGCCAGACGACTGGGCTCGAAGCTGGCACAGTACCTGAGCATGGAGGGAGCGGTCGGCGCGGCCAGTGGCCTTGTAGTCTCCTCCTTTTCGAGAGACGCCGCCAGCGCCGCCCTGAGCATCGGGGTGACAACCGGGCTCCTCCTCGACGCCGCACCGACCCGAGCCGAGCTCGCCTCGCTCGCGCGCGAAGGGTACTGGGGGGTTCACGTCGAGCACAGCCGTCTAGGGTCACAACAGGTGGCCATGAGCCATGAGGTCGGGCTCCGGGTGGTGGCTTGGACGGCGGACCGCAGGCACGACATCGAGCGCCTTGTGTCCCGAGGTGTCGACGTCGTGATCTCCAACCTCCCCACCCGCGCCGCCCAGCTGCGCTAGCACGGCGTCCATGGCTGCCACCAGGTGGGCCTGGTCCTCGACTAAGGCGAAGACGCCCCTGAACTTGTCCGAATAGGGCAGGCCGCCCACGAGCAGGCGGGCGTCAGCGCTGCCCCGGAGGGCACCTGGCAGCTCGACCCAGTCCCATTGGAGCTCGGCACCGATGGGGCTTCTCCTGTGTCGCGGCCGTTGGCGCCAGCAACTGCGTCGGAGCGGCGACGACGACCGAGGTACACCGGATCGGGACCAAAGTCCCACCTTGGGGTGACGAATGGCCTCTTGCCCGCGCCCCCTGTTATAGTTCTGATTGTAAAGGATTTCTGTAACGGATTACTGAAATGGATGTAGGCCATGTCAGATGAGCCGACCCTGACTATGATCCAGGTGGCTAGGCGGATCGGCGTATCTGCCGCGACGGTCTCCCGGGTGTTGAACGGGACAGGCCCCGTACGTGAAGCCACTCGCAAAAAGGTCCTCGCTGGCGTGGACGAGCTCGGGTACAGGCCGAACCAGCTGGCTGCCAACCTGCGCCGCCAGCAGGCCCAGTTGATCGGCATAGTGATCTCCGACATCGAGAACCCCCACTTTGCCCAGATGGTGCGTGCGGTTGAAGACAGCGCTTACATGAAGGGCTACCGGGTCGTTCTGTGCAACACCGACGAGGACCCAGCCAAACAGCGCGAGTACCTGGGTGTGCTCGTCGCTGAGCGGGTCGCCGGCGCCATTATCTCGCCGACCGAGGCAACCGCTCCCGAGATAAGCGAGCTGATCGATCACGGGGTGGCGGTCGTCGGGTTCGACCGAGCCGTCACCGACCAGCGTGCCGACGCCGTGCTGCCTGCGAATTCGCAGGCGACGCGCATTGCGACCGAGCACCTGGTCGGCATTGGCCACAAAAAGATCGGTTTCGTGAGCGGCCCGGTTGGCACCGAGACCGCGACCGCTCGCCAGGCCGGTTACGAAGAGGCGGCGACTGCCGCGGGGCTTGCCCCAATAGTCGCGCTAGGGGACTTCAGGGTCGAAGGAGGCCGCCGGGCGGCGGACGAGCTCCTGGGCCAAGGTGTCTCGGCTGTTGTGGTGGCCAACAACCTCATGGCTATCGGCACGCTCCAGGCCATCAGGGCCGCAGGCCTCAGGGTGCCGGCGGACCTGTCACTAGTGGCGATCGATGACCCACCTTGGGCTGAGCTCACCGACCCCCCACTTACGACCCTGGCCCAGCCTGTCCGGGCCATGGCCAATGCCGCAGTCGAACTGTTGCTGCAGCGGCTGCAAGGCAAGCGCAAGCGTCCTAAGCGCCTGGTCTTCGACCTCGTGTTCCGCCACCGTAGCTCGTGCTGCCTGAAGGAGGGTTGAGTGGACGAGTTATTGCTCGGCTTGGACATAGGCACCTCGAGCTCCAAAGCAGTGCTGGCTAGCCCAGACGGTGCGGTCGTTGCTACTGCGGAGCAAGCCCACAGCACTTCCATGCCGAGGCCCGGTTGGGTCGAGCACGATGCCGAGAAGGTCTGGTGGGCCGATACCCAGGCCTTGATGGCGAGCCTCGGGAGAGAAAAGCTGGCCTCGGTCAAAGGCGTGTGCATAAGTGGTATCGGGCCTTGCTTGTTGCCAGTGGACGCAAAGGGTGAGCCCTTGCGCCCCGCGGTCCTCTACGGGGTCGACACAAGGGCGACTGCCGAAGCAGAAGAACTTACGGAGCGATATGGGGCCGAGGCCGTTCTCGCCGTGGGCGGCTCGCCGCTTACCTCGCAGGCGTTGGGCCCGAAGCTCCTTTGGTTGCGGCGCCATGAGCCTGACGTCTGGAGGGGCGCCCGGCGCTTCTTGATGGCCAGTTCGTTCGTCGTTTACGGCCTAACTGGCGAGTACGTGCTCGACCATCACTCCGCGAGCCAGTGCAACCCGCTTTACGACTTGGGCGCCTTTGCTTGGCGGGCAGAGTGGGCGGACGACATAGCCCCGGGCCTTGAGCTGCCGCCTCTGGCTTGGCCTGGGGAAGCTGTCGGCACCGTGTCCCAGCCAGCGGCCTCCCAAACTGGCGTGCCGGCCGGTACGCCCGTCGCGGCAGGGACCATCGACTCCTGGGCCGAGGCCTTCGGAGTTGGTGTCGTGGCACCGGGCGACACGATGTTGTCTTACGGGACAACCATGTTCATCGTCCAGGTTGCCCCGAGTGCCAAGCCTGACCCCCACCTTTGGCTCACCGCTGGCGTTGGGCCGGGGGCCCGCACGGTAGCTGCTGGCATGGCAACTTCGGGAGCCCTCACGTCTTGGTTGTGGGCCATCGCTGGCGGCGTTGCTTACGAGCAACTCCTGGCCGAAGCGGGGCAGGTGCCAGCCGGTGCCGAGGGCGTGGTGGTCTTGCCGTACTTTGGCGGTGAACGTACACCCCTGTTCGACCCAGACGCGCGCGGCGCCATATTGGGGCTCACCCTCCGCCATAGCCGAGGCCACCTTTACCGGGCGCTCCTTGAGTCGACGGCCTTCGGGGTGCGCCACAACCTCGAAGCCATCGAGCAAGCGGGGGGGAGCGTGAACCGGCTTGTTGCAACGGGCGGTGGCACTCGCGGCCACCTGTGGGCACAGGTCGTCTCGGACGTCACCGGGCGCGGCCAAGAGCTGCGCAGCCCACCTATAGGCGCCAGTTACGGTGACGCCCACTTGGCGGGAGCGGCCGCTCGCCTAGTGGCGCTTGAGGCCAATTGGGGCGAGCTTGCTGGCGCGGTGCAGCCAAACCTGGCACTCGGAGACCTTTACCACCAGCTTTACCACGTCTACCGGGGGCTGTACCCGGCGACCAAGCATCTCGCCCATCAGCTTGCCAGGGCCCAATCCGCCAGTAGCACGGCAGGCACCGAGACGGTAGGGACGGCTTCGTTTGCCGCCTAATGGACGAACAAAAGGAGGAAAAGATGGCCCGTGTCGGTATTCTCAGTTTCAGCGACGGGCGTGATTTCGTGCACCAGGGCCTGGCCTCGTTCGTGGCCGGGGTCGAAGACCGCATCGCCGCAGCCTGTGAGCGTTTCGGCGCCCTGGTTGTACGTGGCACAGAGCCCATCACCTCCAATGAGGTGGCCGTGCGCGAGGGGCGCCGGGTGGCCGAGGAGCGACCTGACCTCACCATCTTCAACTACCCAGTCTGGGCCTTCCCTCATTTCTCCGTGCATGCAGCGCGGGCAACTACGGGCCCGCTGCTGCTCTTTTCCAACATCGACCCGACCTACCCGGGCATGGTCAGCCTGCTCGCCGCTGGTGGGAGCCTGGACCAGATCGGCCGGCGCCACGAGCGCCTGTGGGGCGAAGTCGAGGACCCAGCAGTTGCCCAGCGCCTGCGCCAGATTGCGGCGGCCGCGCATGCGGCGCGCTCCCTGGAGGGCTCCACCTTTGCCAGGGTCGGTGGCCGCTCGATGGGCATGTACACCGCCGTGGGCCGTACCGACGAGTGGATGCGCCGCTTCGGCATCGATGTCGAAGAGGTCGATCAGTTGGAAGTCGTGCGCCGCTCGGAGCGGGTGCCCGCTGGCCAGGCGGCGGCCGGTCGCCAATGGCTGGAGAAGTACACCGCGGGCGTCCACTACGACGGCAAGGTGCTGACCCCTGAGATCCTGGAACGCCAGGTGCGCTCATACTACGCCATGAAGGAGATCATCGAAGAGAACCACATCGACTTCTGCGGGATCAAAGGCCAACCAGAGCTGACGAACCATTTCGTGACCACTGACATTGCTGAGGCGTTCTTGAACGATCCCTACGACTTCGACGGCCCGAAGCAACCCGTCATCTGCGCGACCGAAAACGACATGGACGGTGCCCTCACGATGCAGTTGATGCACAAGGTGACAGGGACCCCGGTTTTGTTTGCTGATGTACGGCACTATTTCGCGAAAGAGGGCATCTGGGACCTGGAGAACTCGGGCCAGCATGCCACTTGGTTCGCGGCTCGGTCGAACGACGCGGCTGAGAACCTGGCTAAGGTCGACCTCTACCCAGAGGAGTGGTACTTCCCAGCAGGCGGTGCGGCGGTGCACCACCTTGCCGCTCCGGGGGAGGTGACCCTAGCCCGGCTGTCGCGCATCGACGCGCGTTACCGGCTGCAGGTCACCAAGGGGCGCTTTGAGGCTTACGACGATGAGTCGAACGAGGCCCTAATGCGCCAGAGCAACTATGCCTGGCCCCACGCCTTCACCCGCATGAGCGCACCGGTGGCTGTCTTTTTGTCCCGCTTCGGCGCCAACCACATCCACGCCGTCCCCGGTGACATCACAGGCGAGCTGCAAATGATCAGCCGCTTGTTGGACATTGACTTCGAACGACTGGACGTGTAGCCCGCTATGAGGCCTCTATTCGCAGACAACCGTGTACGGCCATGGTGAACGTGCCCGTGAGCGGTGAGCAAAAGCCCGCCGTCGAGATGATCGGGATACGGTGCCACTTCCCCGGTGTGGAGGCGCTCAAGGGGGTTGACCTGAGGGTTGATAGTGGCGAGATACATGGGCTCGTTGGAGAAAACGGTGCGGGCAAATCGACCCTGATGAGGATCCTTGCAGGGGCTGAGCACAAAGACGCCGGGCGTATCCTCCTAAAGGGGAGGGAGGTGCATATCTCGGCGCCGACGGACGCCCTGGCGCATGGCGTATCGACCGTCTATCAAGAGACTAGCTTGGCCCCTCACCTCAGCGTTGCTGAGAACCTCTTTGTTGGGAGGTTGCCACACACCGCCGGCGGCATTGTTGATTGGCGGCAGCTGAACCGGGATGCACGTCAGGTACTAGAAAGGCTCGGCATAGACTTGCCGTTGCGGTTACCTGTCAATTATCTCAGCATTGCCCAGCAACAGATGGCGGAAATAGCTCGAGCGCTTTCATATGACGTCGCGGTACTGGTGCTTGACGAACCCACCTCGGCACTCGCGGACAACGAGATAGCAGCGCTGTTCCGTGTGCTTCGAGACCTGAAAAGCCATGGCATTGCGATCATCTTCATTTCGCACGCGCTGGACGAAACGCTGCAGCTGTGCGACCGGGTCTCGGTGATGCGCGACGGGGAGCTCGTCGGAGAGCGTGACGTTAGCGAAACAAATGTTGTTGACCTAGTCCGGATGATGGTGGGTCGTGCCATGACTGAAATGTACCCCAAGGTCAACGCACCGCTCGGGGAGGAGTTGTTGCGAGTAGAGCACTTCCGCGTCCGCGGGAGGAGCACCGAGGTGAACTTCTCCGTTCGTGCAGGCGAGGTGGTTGGCTTTGCAGGGCTGCTGGGAGCAGGCAGGACGCGGCTCATGCGGTCGATAGTCGGAGCCCTTCCGGCCGAGGGAGGCACGATCCTCCGTCGGGGCAAACCTGTGCGGGTACGTAACCCCGAGCAAGCGATCCGGCGAGGCATCGGGTACCTATCGGACGACCGCCGTCGCAGCGGCCTCGCGAGCCTGCTTAGCGTGCGGGCCAACCTGACCCTTGCTTCGCTACCGCAGTTCTCGCGTGTTGGGGTGCTCAAAAGGCAAAAGGAGGTGAGTTCCGCGTCAGCGATAATAGGCGCCCTCCGTATAGCTACTCCTTCGCCCGATCAACAGGTTGGCGTCCTGAGCGGCGGCAACCAGCAGAAGACGCTCTTGGGCAGGTGGCTGATCGCCGAAGTCGAGGTGCTTGTGCTCGACCAGCCCACCAGAGGTGTGGATGTCGGCGCGAAAGTCGATATCTACGGGATAATCAATGACCTAGCCCAGTCTGGGAAAGGGGTGATCCTGATCTCGGACTACCTGCCCGAGCTTATGGGCATGAGTGACAGGATCGTCGTGATGCGTGAGGGTGTAGTGGTCGGAGAGTTCAAGCGCGAAGAGGCGACGCAGGAAAGCATTATGCTGGCAGCGTCGGGGCACGCAACAGACGCCCTGGTCTCCAGCCCTGATGTCACGGCCGCCGCTGACGGCTGGCCCGGCGGCAGCGAAAGCGAGCCGCGGACGAGAAAGGGGCCCTTGTGAGCAGGATCAGTGCGGCGTCGGAGGGATCTAGCCAAGTGGGGCCCGGAGTTGTGCCACTGACCGAGCCAACGCCGTTGCCAGAGGTGAGTCCTTCTCAAGGGGCGAGGGAACCTGACGGGAGCCACCGGCGTGCCTGGACGAGGCGGCTGCTCCAGCAGTTCGGGCTAGCGCTGTTCGTGCTGGTGTTGGGTGCCGCGCTTACTGCCTACACGCCTTACTTCCTGACCGGCACCAATATATCCGCCCTCTTCGTGCAGATGTCAGTAATAGCAATAATCGCTGTTGGCCAACTCATGGTCATTATTACGGCGGGCATTGATCTTTCGGTCAGCACTGTTGTCGGCCTTGCGGGGACGTTAGCGGCATACCTGGTGGTATATGACCATACCGGTACTGCGCTCGGCATGTTCTTGGGCGTCGCGGCGGGGGGGGCAGTTGGACTGATCAACGGTATCCTGATCACGCGCGTGCACCTGCCTCCGTTCATTGCCACCCTTGCCACCCTGAGCGCGGTCGGTGGTGCCGCCCTGATATTGACTAATGGACAGCCCGTCGGGGCCCCCGCGTCGTTCGACGTACTCGGTGCTGGCAAGCTTGGGCCTATAGCCGTCCCGATCGTCGTGATGCTGGTTGTGGCGGTAGCGGGTTGGTTCGTGCTCGCCCGCACGACGTTTGGGCGAAGCGTCTACGCCATAGGAAGTAACTACGAGGCTGCGCGGCTGTCTGGCATCGCGGTCAACCGAGTCATAACTTCGGTCTACGTGATCCAAGGTCTCCTTGCGGGGCTTGGGGGCGTGGTGGTGGCAAGCCGCATACTGACTGGTGATCCCACGTCGGGTACTAACTACAACCTGGACGCCATAGCGGCTGTCGTGATCGGTGGTGCGAGCCTGTTCGGTGGGGAGGGGACTGTGTTCGGGGCAATGGTTGGCGCGCTGCTCATGGAGCTGATTTCTAATGGGTCAGATCTGCTGAATATATCGTCTTTCTGGCAAGAGGTGATCCTCGGGGTGGTGATCGTTATCGCGATCGCATATGACCAGGCACGGCGCCGTGCCTTCGCCCGGCGATAGAGGATGGAGGTGCCTGGGGGTGAGGGTGTGAAGGATCTACGACATAAGCAAGTTGTAGGAGAGAAAAGGAGAAACGGATGAAATCATTGACATGCAGGCAGGTTCGCGGCTCAAGGTGGGCGCGGTCGATGTCACTGCTTACCGTCGTCGCGCTAGCGCCTATCGGCCTGGTAGGGGTTAGTGCTCCGGCCGGGGCGGCCACCCCCTCGGGTGGCTCCCTCGTTTCACAAGAGCCTCAATGGAGGGCGGGTGCAACGCCTGCGCCGTCAGGGTCCAACTGGACTATTGCGGTCGTACCGAAGTCGGTTGGGCTGTTCTACTGGGGGACCGTTGACGCTGGCGCCCAAGCGGCAGGGAAGTACTTCCACGTGAAGATTGTGTGGAAAGGGACAGCGAGCGAGACTGACGTGACTGGTCAGGTTAACATGATCCAGGACTTCATCACGAAGCACGTAAACGGTCTTGCTTTCGCCGCCACCGATGCGCACGGCCTAGTGCCAACGGCGAATGCTGCGAAGAAGGCCGGCATCCCAGTTGTCAATATAGACTCGGGCCTCACCCCGCAGGGTCCGCCGCTCGTGGCAAGCGACAATATCGTCGCGGCAGCCAAGGCTGCTGATATCTTGGCTCGGCAGATCGGCTATAAGGGGGAGGTAGCGTTGCTGCCATTCGTGCCGTCTGCGGCGACGTCGATCGAGCGCCAGCAGGGCTTCGAGAACGAGCTAAAGAAGTACCACAACATCAAGCTGGTGGCTGTGCAATATGACCAGAGCGATATCGAGACGGCGCTGTCAGTAACTGATGACATATTGACGGCACATCCCGCGTTGAAGGGCATATTCGACGCAAACGAGCCGGGTGTAGACGGTACGGTGGCCGCGCTGGCAGAGCGAGGTCTGCCGCCCGGCACGATAAAGGTGGTCGGCTTCGACAACGCCACCGATGAGGTGAACGACCTCGCGGACGGCTATGTGTCGGCACTTATAGTACAGAACCCGTTCAGGATCGGTTACGAGGGTGTGGCAGAGGTCGTCAGCTTGCTGGAGCACCACTCGGTGCCGCATATTGTTGACACGGGTGTGATCGTAGCTACGAAGGCGAACATGAACCAAGTGGCGGTCCACCAGCGGCTGTTCCCGCCGACGATCGCCCCGTAGTAGGACTTGTGCCTGGGTAGGTCGTTTCTAGATTGAGGCTACGCGGATAGGTAAGAACCCGCGGTAGTTCGGAGCCGGAGCGGGGGATCCCTGTCCGCGTGGCCATCTTTAGTACTGACAGGCTTGACCAGGATCGTCGGGACAGGCAGAGGATTGGTGAGCGTAGCGCAAAGGCCCGCTCGGGGCTCGCTAAGAAGACGAGGTGAGACGGCTAATGCCCCAACTCCCGCTCGAGCCTTGGCGTTGGACAACGGGCTCGCCGGTGATCACTGGCCGACAAAGGCCACTACCACAGCGTGTAGCCGCCGTCCACTACGAGCGTCTCACCGGTGACAAAGCTGGCGGCGTCAGAGGCGAGGAAGAGCACCGCTTGGGCAACCTCCTCTGGTGTGCCCGTACGGACCATGGGCGTGGCACCTAACCATAAGCGGCGGAGTTCGCTATCGTCAAGGAACTTCTCGGTGAGGGCTGTCCGGATATAGCCAGGTGCAACGGCGTTCACTCTCAGGCCGTAGGGGGCCCATTCGGCCGCCAGAGACTTGGTAAGCATGATGACACCGGCTTTGGACACGTTGTAGGCTACTTGGGGTTGAGGACGGTTGACGATGAGCCCCGACATCGAAGCGATGTTGACGATGGATCCACTCCCGGCCCGTATCATGGCGAGGCCGAAAACTTGGCTGCAAAAGAAAACAGCAGACAAGTTCACGTCTAGCACCCTGCGCCAATCGGCCTCTGTCATTTCTTCGGCAGGCGCGTTGTGCGCAATACCGGCGTTGTTGACCAAGACATCGGCCACTCCCCAAGAGTCTTCGAGCTCAGCGCACGCCGACTTGACCTGGTCGTAGGAGGTGACGTCACAGGACAAACCGATGGCACCTGCTCCAGCGGTATGGCTGATCTCCCTTGCAGCGCTTCGAGAACGTTCGGCGTCGAGATCGAGAAGGGCCACGGACGAGCCGGCCCGGGCGGCCGCCAGCCCGATGGCATAGCCGATGCCCTGTGCCCCGCCGGTTACGACCAATCTGCGGCCGGCCAGCTCCGGATAGATGGCATTAGCGGTCATGCCCGCTGGCTTCTTGTCTCGCGGTCAATGCCGTGAGCGAACGAGCTCACGACGAGGACAGCGAGCGGGACAGTCAAGATCAAGGTCACCGCGAAGACAACGACCTTCACAGGCTCGCCGATCGTTGACGCCAAGGTGACAATTTCGACACGGACGAAGAACACGATCACGGCGACAGCCGCGACGAGCATCCGGGAGACCGCGACCGCGAGGCCGGGGGCGAACCTTCACGTGGCGTTCACACACACGGTGGACGCGACGACACT
>JAKAWM010000025.1 GCA_021827285.1 Actinomycetes bacterium
GCGGCGACGGTCGGCATGGGCAGCGGAGCCAGGGAGCCAGCGCTGCGGATCGCCATCAACCTTCTGACCGAGGACCCAAGCAAGCCCTCGGGTGCCCACTGGTGCTGGACTCCGGTCATTCCCGAGATAGCCAAAAGGCTCGAGCCCGGGGAGGAGCTCCACCTCATGGTCAGCCCCACCGCCAAGCACCACTACCAAGGGTACGGTCCCGGCGTCCATTACCTCATGTACCCGTGGTCAAACGAGCACCGATGGCTGCGGACGGCCTCGGAGCACCTGTACTCGCCGGTACGGCTCCCCCTCAGCCGCATAGACGTGCTGGCGACGCTCATGGCCCCGATCTTGAACCCCTCTTGGACGCTGGCATTGCACATGAAGACCATGCACGCCTATACGACACCGGAATCGCTATCACTGGCCGTGCGCGCTTACCGCCGTTTCAGCTACCCGCGGTCCACCCGCCTTGCCTCAGCGATCATCGTCAATTCCGAGAGCCTGCGTTCCGAAGTTTTGCGTTACCTGGATGTCGACCCAGCCAAGATCAAGGTCGTCTATGAAGCTATCGACCACGACCTGTTCAAGCCCGGAGACCGGGCGAAGGCGACGGCAACCGTGGCCCGCCACGGCCTGAACAAACCTTTTGCCCTATTTGTCTCGTCCCTGTGGCCCTACAAGAACTGTGAAGGGCTACTGAAGGCATGGGCCATCGGTCGGGAACGCTTCGGTGGGCGCCAGCTGGCAATCGTAGGTTTCGTGAGATCCGAGAGGTACGCCGATGAACTGAAGGAGCTCGCCGCTAGGCTCGGGATCGCCGAGGACGTCGTCTTCGTAGGAGGAGTCTCACACGAAGAGACGGCGCTGTTCTACCAGGCTGCTGACCTTCTCGTATACCCGTCCTTCAGTGAGACGTTCGGCCTGCCGATCCTCGAAGCGATGGCTTGCGAATGCCCGGTGGTGACGTCGAACATCAGCTCCATGCCCGAGACAGCCGGCGGGGCGGCCGTCCTTTGCGATCCTCACCAACCCGCGTCGATCGCGAGGGCCATCGAAGAGGCTCTGGCTGCCGGCCGGGACGGCCTACGGGACCGGGGCAAGCAGCGGGCCAGTACGTTTACTTGGGCCACCGCTGGCGCTCAGACCCTGGACGTCTATCGAGAGGTCGGCGAGATGCGCAAAGCGGGGAGGTCTACCAAGTGAGGGTCCTGGTCACCGGCGGGGCCGGGTTCATAGGCTCCCACACAGCGGACCGCTTGCTGGCCATGGGTCACGAGGTCACCGTGCTCGACGCCCTCGTGCCTCCCGTGCACCGGGGCGCCGTGCCGTCCTACGTGGACCCCCGGGTCAACTTTTACCAGGGGGACGTCCGCAACCGCGACCTTGTCGCCAACCTCCTGAAACGGGCTGACGCGGTCTACCACTTCGCTGCCCACCAAGACTACCTGCCCGACTTTGCCCGCTTCGCAGATGTCAACATCACTTCGACCGCCCTCATCTACGAGATCGCGGTGGCGGAGAAGCTGGAGCTGGCTCGGGTCGTGGTGGCGTCGTCACAAGCCGCGATGGGCGAAGGCCTCTACCTGTGCGAGCGGCACGGCGAAGTGGTGCCTGACATGCGCCCCGAAAGCTCCTTGGCGGCTGGGCAATGGGACATCCCCTGCCCGTACTGCGGCGGCCCGCTGCAAATGCAGGAGACACCCGAGAGGATCGCCAACCCACAAAACGCCTACGGGATGTCCAAGTACTCCCAGGAGATGGTGGCGCTAAACCTGGGCCGGCGGTACCGCATCCCTACTGTTGCCCTCAGGTACAGCATCGTCCAAGGTCCAAGGCAGTCTGTTTACAATGCCTACTCCGGGGCGTGCCGGATCTTCTGCCTTCACTACATGCAAGGCATGGTCCCCACTCTCTACGAGGACGGCCAAGCAGTGCGGGACTACGTAAATATCGACGACGTTGTAGACGCCAACGTGCTCGTGTTATCGGACGAACGGGCAAGCGGACGCGTGTTCAACGTTGGGGGTGGCAGGCCAGTGACGACAAGGCAGTTTTCGGATGTCGTCATGGCGCACTACGGCTCCGCTGAGCCAGGCAAGGTCAGCGGCGAGTACCGCTTCGGGGACACACGCCACATTTTCTCCGACGTGTCCCAGCTCCGCTCCCTCGGTTGGCAACCTAAACGGGGGCCGGCCGACTCCGTGTCCGCCTACGCGTCCTGGTTGGAGGGGGTGCCCGATCTTGACGGCATCCTCGAGGAGGCGAGCGCTCGTATGCGGGCGCTTGGGGTCGTACGGCCGTCGGGGCGATGAAAGCCTTCCTCTTGGCCGCGGGACTGGGCACACGCCTGCGACCCCTGACCGACAACACCCCGAAGTGCATGCTCCCCGTAGCGGGTAAGCCCATGATCGACATCTGGCTCGACGCGCTAGCTGCCGCCGAAGCTACCGAGGTCCTGGTTAATACCCACCACCTAGCCGACGTCGTGCAGCGTCACGTGGCTCAGCGACACGGCCACCCTACTGTGCGCTGCTTTTTCGAGCCCCGTCTGCTTGGGAGCGCGGGTACCCTGGCCGCCAATCGTGATTGGGTGGGCGGCGAAGAGGTGTTCTTGGTCTGTTACGCTGACAACCTCACCGACTTCGACCTCCAGCTACTGCTGGAGCGGCACGGTGGCGGACGGCAGGCGGCCACGGTGGCCGTCTTCCACGCACCGGAACCATCCCAATGTGGCATCGTCGAGCTGGACGAGGTGGGCGTCGTGACCAGCTTCGTCGAGAAGCCCGAGCACCCGGCGAGCGATTTGGCTAACGCTGGAATCTACGCCTTCCGCCCCGAGGTCTTAGCCGAGATCGAAGGCCCGCCACCGTTGGATATTGCTTTCCACTTGATGCCCGGGCTTGTCGGGCGAGCCGTTGCCGTCGAGATCGAAGGGTACTTCCGTGACATCGGCACCGCCGAGGCGTACCGCTTGGCGCAGCTCGAATGGGCTGAGAAGGTCGCTTGATGATCATCACCCAGACGCCTTTGCGTATCGGTCTGGTGGGCGGCGGCACGGACCTACCCGCCTATTACCTGGAGCACGGCGGACGGGTGCTCAACTGTGCCATCGACAAGTACGTGTACGTAATCGTGACGCAGCGCTTCGACGACGAGATTTACGTGAACTATTCGAAGAAAGAGATCGTTTCGCGGGTGGAAGATCTCGAGCACGAACTGGTACGCGAGGCCATGTTGATGACGGGCGTTTCGAGTGGGGTCGAGATCACAATGCTGGCGGACATCCCCTCTAGTGGCTCCGGGCTGGGCTCGTCGTCCTCGGTAACGGTCGGGCTGCTCAACGCCCTTTGGGCTTACCGGCACCAGCACGTGCCCGCCCTTGAGTTGGCCGAAGAGGCCTGCACCATCGAACTGCAACGTTGCGGCAAGCGAATAGGTAAGCAGGACCAGTACATCGCGGCGTTGGGGGGCATCCAAGACATTAGTTTCGGGCCGGGAGACAAGGTCGTCGCCACGGAGCTCGCTCTCAGTGCCCGGGAGCGCAACGCCCTACAGGAGCAGGTCATGCTCTTCTATACGGGAGTCACGCGCAGCGCCACGGCAATTCTAGAGGAGCAGTCGGGTAACGTAGGCTCGACCCTTTCGGGGTTCCACGAGCTGCGCGACCTGGCTGGGCGGGCCGCTGATCACCTCCTCCATGGCGATCTCGAAGCCCTGGGACGAGCCGTTCGGCGCAGCTGGGAGGTAAAGCGGACTCTGGCCTCTGGGGTGAGCAACGACCAGATCGAGTCCCTGGTGCAATTGGCTGTGAAGGCTGGTGCTACCGGCGCCAAAGTCACAGGCGCTGGCGGTGGGGGCTTCTTGCTGGTTGTGTGCCCGTCCGACCACCAGCGGGCCGTACGGCGTAACCTGGCGCACATGCGCGAGCTCCCGGTAAAGTTCGACCGGTTCGGGTCACGGGTGGTGTTCAACGTAATGCGCGACATCTGGAGCTAGGGCGGTGCCCGGCGGACAGGAGCCGTCGATCGTCCTCGCACATCGCTTCCTGCCTGGGCCCGTAGTCAATATTGGCCGGGCCGTCAGGAGGTGGCGCGCTCGGGGACCACGCCTTGGCTGCTACCAGCCGGTATCGACGCTGCAACTGCCTGACAACACGCCAAGAGGATCCTGTGTCCCCGCTGTCAACTTCCACAGCCACTTGGGCCGCTGGCTAACGGGTACCGGCGCGTGGATGGAGCCAGACATCGGGCTAGTCCTGGCCATCATGCAGGAAACCAACACCGAGGCCATCGTCAACCTCGACGGTCGCTGGGGCGACGAGCTTGAACACAACCTTGACCGCTACGACCGGGCCCATCCCGGCAAGTTCTACACGTTCTGCCACCTGGACTGGCAGCGCCTCGACCACCCTGACGGCCCTGACCAACTGGTCCGCTCGCTCGAGCGCTCGGTGGCAGCAGGAGCCCGGGGCCTGAAGGTCTGGAAGGACCTCGGTCTTCGATGGCGAGCCCGTGGACGGAGGATCCTGCCCGATGACCCGCTCCTGGCCCCCGTGTGGGAAACCGCCGGCAGCCTCGGGATCCCTGTCCTCGTCCACATCGCCGACCCGGTGGCCTTTTTTCAACCGGTTGACAACCGCAACGAGCGCCTGGAGGAGCTTCGCCGCCACCCAAACAGCTCACACCAAAAGGGCGGGCTCGAGCTGTTCCATCAGCTCCTCAGTTCGCTCGAGCACGCCGTTGCGGACCATCCGGAGACTCAGTTTGTCGGCGCCCATGGGTACCACCCCGAAGACCTGGCCCACCTATCTTCGGTGCTGGACCGTTACCCCAACTTCTCGATCGATCTGGCCTGGGCCCACATTCAGTTCGGGCGCCAACCAAGAGCAGCTGCGGCCCTCATCACCTCCCACCCGGACCGGGTCTTGTTCGGTACGGACATCTTCCCTCTCAAGGTGAGCACCTTACGCACCTTTTACCGCATGCTCGAGACGCAGGACGACGCTTTTCCTTACAGCGACGAGCCGGTTCCGAGCAACGGGCGGTGGATGATCTACGGCTTGGGCCTGCCCCGCGAGGTGCTCGAGCTCGTCTACAGGGCTAATGCCCTCCGCCTGCTGGGATTGGGCCGTAGGTCCGGCGCGACAGCACGATGACCGTCAAGGCGCCCGGTGATCGGACAAGGCCAAACTTTGCTGGTGCTGAGCCGCAACAAATGAAGCGAGCCTCTGTGCCGCCATGGCTTCTTCGTCCAGCACGCCCGAGCTCTCGTCGTATGGGGCGGCCCCCACAAGGAAGGCTGACCCAACCGTCACGCCTGCCTGCCACAGCAGCTGGGCTGTCGACGTCAGGCGGGCTGTACTGACGGCGCCGGCCGTCACTATGACAACGGCGGCACCTGCCCAGCGGGCAATCTCGTCAGCTCCGAGGTCCGGGCTCACAGTGGCCAACACGAGCACGGCGTCAAACCCGTCCGTGGCCCGGGGGTCAACAGGGTCGTTCGGGTCCTCGGGCACCACCTGCAGCGACACCGGCTGCCCAGCCGCGTCAACCTGGGCTGGCCGCCCCAATTCGGCCTTCTTTCTGGCCCTCCGGCCGAAGATTGATACCAGCGGCCTCCCGTCAGCCACGTCAACTAGGAGTACCTTCTTGCCCGACCGAGCCAGAGACCGAGCAAGCGAAGCAACACATAGCGCGGCGTGCCAGCTATCCCCCACGGCCACAACGGCGAGCGCACAACGAGGAGCAACCTCCAGGCTGCTTCGCAGCCGTCGTTCGGCCAGGCGTACTTGCCGGCCGGGCCGGCCCAGGCGCCGGCGCAGGCGGGGGCCTCTCAGCAGGCGGGGCACCCGGTAACGGGCCAGGCCCAGCGTAACGGGGGCCCCCAGGGCGGCCGCCACGTCAGACCGCCTACGAGGACGGTCGGATATCACGCCCAATAGGACCACGATCCCCATCCCAAGCCCAAGCCCCCCGACCAAACCGGTCAGCCCGTCCACGGCGTACACCTTCTTTAGGGAGACGGGGTTCACAAGGGCGCGGTCGAGAACATGGCTACCAAGCACCGATGCCCGCTGGTCCAATTGAGCCTGCTGCACCTGTTGCCCGAGCTGGGTGACTTGCGCCGCATCGGCGCTACGCTCGTTGACCAAACCCTGCACCTGGCTGGCAGACTGGGGGCCGCTGACGTTTGAGATCTCTTGCGTCAGCCGCTGGATGTCGGCGTTGAGCGCAGCTATCTGGGCGTTCAAGCCGTTCACGACCTGGTCGGTCTCCAGCGCCATCTCCCGCGCCCGCACGGCCAGGAACGCCTTGGCCACTTCGTTGGCATACGACACCGCCCGCGCCTGTGACGACGCGCTCAGCTTGATGGTCAGGATCACGCCGCTGACGGCGACGCCCGAGTAGGTTGTTTCGAAGTTTGTCGGGTTGACCTTCAGGTCGAGCACCCTGACAGCCCGCTGCGCCACGACCCTCGTTTCGAGGAGGCTGATGTCGTTGGCGATCCCTGTGGCACCCGGCGCGCTCGAGGGCTCGGTCATGTAGAGATCCGTAACCGCGGTGTACTTGGCGGGCACAACGAGATGGAAGGCCGCCCCAATTATGAGACCCGCGGCCGCCGCACCAAGCCATAACTTGCGTTGGCGCCGAAGGGCTTGCCTCAGGACACTGATGTCGACAATCGGCGCCCCTGCCTCCCAGGGCGCGTCCTGTTCGACCGGTAGGGCGTCTGGACTCGGCGTGCCCGGATCTGGCATATCTTGGACCGCGCTCACTTGAGCTGACCTGACGTACGCTCGGCGTGGGCTCTGTGCCCAGAGTACCTCGCCAGCCGCCGTGGCTCCGAAACCTGAGGAACGAGCCCTACCGTGCTGTCTGTGGGGTCGGGGTTGACAGCCACGACTCCGTCTAGCGGGATGCCGGCGTCTGCAGCCGAAAGAGCTGCCCGAGCGAGCAGCTCCGCGGTGGCAAAGCCGGTCGAGACGGCGAGCAGCTGGGCTCCTTGGGCTGCCGACAGCTCGTCCTTTGCACTACCCACAACTACCACCTCCACGATCAGCGCTGCGCCCGCCAAATCGGAAGCGGTCGCGTTCGGCACAAGGATGACGTCGCCGTCCGTGCCCTCGCCGCCCGACAGGGTGCAGGCGGCTCGCAGCGACGACAGGGCGGGGTGCGTGGGTCGCCGCAGGCGCACCTTGGCACCCAGTTCTGCCGCCGACTTGGCCAGCTGCACGCCAGCGGCCAGCCCGGAGCGGTCATCGGCGAAAGCGACGACGTTTAGGAAGGACACCTTTGCCGGCTCATTGACGACTCGGTGGAGAAGGCGGCGCAAGTTCCACGCATCGACAGGCGAGGGTTTGTACTTCTGCAAAACCCGCTGCCAGTCCTTGGTCGAGCGGCACGGGCTCACCTGTAGCGAGGCCAGCACGGGTACGCCGATGGCGCCAGCGAGCTCGTCGCGCAGGCGCAGGCGGCGGTCTCGGCGGGCTCTCACCAGTACCAGCCCGCAGCCAGCGATCAGGCCGAGGGTGCCGCCAGCGACGACCGGGAGCGCCTGGGTAAGCCGGGACGGTGGGACCACGGCCGCTTGCTGCAACACCCGGGCGCCGTTGCTCCCGCCGCTCGACAGCTGAGCCGTGACGATCTGGCTGTCCACACTGTTCAGTTGCTGGGCCACCTGCTGCTGCTCTGAACGCAGGGAAGACAGAAGCGACGCGTCCCTCTGCCCGGCTGCCGAGCTCGCCTTTTCGTGCACCAACCGGCGGGCGACCGCGTTGATCTGGTCCTGGAGGCTCGTCACCTGAGCCGATAGCGAGCTCGCCTCTTGGCGCAGCTCGGCCAGGATCCCGTTGGTCGAAGCGGAGCCGGAGTTGACCAGGTAAGCGATGTAGTCGGTAACGACGGCATTGGTCAGCTTTATGGCCTGCGCACCCGTAGGCGCGGTGACGTCTACCTCGAGCACTTGATCGCTAAGGGCCGTGACGGACATGTGCTTTCGCAGCTGCGCGGGCAAAACCGGCGGTGAGACAGCCGTCCCCGCGGCGCGGAGCACCGGGTCACTCGTGGCGATTATGATCTGGGTGGCGTCGTTCTGGGCTGGCGTGGCGCTCGCGCTCCCGTTGGGGTTCGCCGGCACTATCACCAGGGCACTGGCCCTCGGCATCGGCGGCCGGCCTACCACCAAGCCTGCGCCAACGGCGAGGCCGAGCATGACCAATAGAGCGATCCAAAGCCGTCCCCTGCGTAAGGCCCTGAAAAACGCCCTCAGGTCCAGTGGCTGTTCGTTCATCGGCACCCCTCCGGGAGCTCACGGTGCTTCACGGGGACAATGAGCCTCTGTGTGCCCGAACAAATACGTCGCGGGACCCATTCGCGCACTTTGCTCCATACCCAGCCCCACTGCCCCCCGCTACCCGGAGCACCTGAGCGGCGGCCAGGAAAAGCCCGAAGCACCACCAGTATCAAGCTGCCCGGTTGCCTGCTCTTGGAGGTGTCTTGTCGTAAATCTACCCCCACACATCGGCAGTAGATCAATCTCCCGCAGGCGGCCAGGACTGGCCCAAACCGGAAAGAGGAAGGGCTTGTGGCATCGATCATCAGCGGCTCCCCCAGGAAGGAAGAGATCGAGCCAAGTGACGACGGCACCATCGATTTGAGACAAGCCGGGCCGGACCGTGCCTTGCACGGCATTGCGCGGTCGGCAGAGCGCGGCCCGACGAGCCCCTTCTCGCACGCAGAAAGCCCACAGCCCAACAGTCTGCGCCGAAGGCTCGTGATCGGTGACCTGACAGCCCTAGGTGCTGCCTGGGCTCCTCAGGCTCTGCTGCACCACGGCCACCTGGCAACCAACCTCGCCTGCGCCGTTGTGGCCTGCGCCGCCACGATCGCGGCTATGCACCGTAGTGGCCTGTACCGGGCGCGGGTATGTGCCGTGCGCTCGCTGGAGGTCGTAAGAGTGACCACAGCTGCGGTCGTCGGTGCCGCTGTCTTCGCCGCTAGTGAGTGGCAAGCCGGCACCGTGGACTTCGTCCGGACGGCCGAAGGCCTAGCAACGGCGATCGCCCTGGTGCAGCTGATGCGTTGGCTGTTCGGACGTTGGCTGAAGATGAAGCGCTCGGCGGGCCAATTCCTCCGAACGGTGGTCCTCGTTGGCACCAACGACGACGCTGTTGACGTTTGGCACATGCTGAACGACGAGCCGGAGCTCGGCTACCGAGTCGGTGCCGTGGTGGGCAAAAGGCGCCCTGACTCCCCCTGGGAGGGCCTGCCCACGTGCTCAAACATCGACCTGGTGCTTCGCCTGGCGACCAGTGTGGGGGCGAACGGGCTGATAATCGTGAGCAGCTCACTCGCATCCCGCTCGACGACCACATTGGTGAACAGGGCCCTGGACGCTGGCCTGCACGTGCAGATCTGGCCAGGCCTGGGCGGGATGTCCAGCCGAAGGGTACGGATGTCGCCTGTGCTCGGCGCCCCCGTCCTGTACGTGGAGGCCAGGGGGGTAGCGCCGTGGGCAGAGGCCATGAAGAGGGCAATGGACATCGGCGTCACGCTTGCGCTGCTGCCCTTTGCGGTGCCGCTGCTGCTGGCCTGCGCCGCCATGATCAAGCTCGAGGACCGCGGGCCGGTCCTCTACCGCCACCACGTGATCGGCCGTCACGGCCACGCGATCACCGTGCTCAAGCTCCGGACCATGGTGCCCGACGCAGCCAAGATGCTCCAACAAGTCGCCGGGCTGAACGAGCGCACCGGCGGGCCCCTTTTCAAGGCGTCCTACGACCCCAGGGTCACCAAGGTGGGCCGCTTCCTGCGGTCCACCAGCATCGACGAGCTGCCCCAGCTCTGGAACGTCCTCAATGGCACCATGAGCCTGGTCGGGCCCCGCTTCGCCCTTCCTGCCGAGGCCGAGCACTTCGACCAGGAGCTCCGCCGGCGCAACCAGATGCGCCCGGGCATGACCGGCCTCTGGCAGAGCGAAGCGCGCGACAACCCATCATTCTCCGCCTACAGGCGCCTGGACCTGTACTACGTCGATAACTGGTCGCCCTCCTTGGACGTAGCCATCTTGGCCAATACTGCGCACCAGGTCGCAGCCAAAGCCTTCGAGCTGCTGCAGTCAGCCTGCCGCGGCAGCCGGCCGCGCGAGCAGGTCCCCGACGACACCGCCCCCGAGAAGCTGGCGGCTAACAGGGCGCAGGCCCTGTGAGCGCGCTTGCCCATGTACCAAATGAAGCCCCGCCAGCCAACGCGCCCGCCGTCTGGCTACAGCCGGTAGCGTCAAACAGCGGGGCGGGCACCAGGGCGCCTCGGGCATTGATCATCGTCCAGAACCTTCCGGTGCCCTTTGACCGGCGGGTATGGCTTGAGTGCCAGACGCTGGTCTCGGGCGGGTACGAGGTAGCCGTCGTCTGCCCAAAGGGCACGGGCGACCCCGGTTTCGCCGTCATCAACGGGGTCGAGATTTACAAGTACAAGCCGTACGCTCCGGGTGGGTCCAAAGCGTCCTACGTGCTGGAGTACCTGTACTCCTTCGCTGCTACCCTGTGGTTCAGCCTCAAAGCAGCCCGCCGGGGCCGCTTCGACATCGTGCAGAGCTGCAACCCACCTGACATTTTCTGGCCCATTGGCCTGCTGTTCCGCGTGCTGCACGGCTCCAGGTTCGTCTTCGACCACCACGACCTGTGCCCTGAAACCTACGAGTCGAGGTTCCCGGGTGGGCCGCACGCAGTCCTCAAGGCTCTGAAGTTCCTGGAGCGCCGCACGATGCGATCGGCTGATCACGTCATATCAACCAACGACTCGTACCGGTCGCTTGTCATCGGGCGCGACGGCAAGCGGCCGGAGGACGTGACCGTCGTGAGGACGGGACCTGACCCGGACCGCCTCAAAGCCGGCAGCCCCGACCCTGCGCTTCGCCGCGGGCGCACCTATCTCGTCGCCTACATAGGGGTCATGGGCCCTCAGGACGGGGTGGACATCGTCCTACGGGTCGCCGACCTGCTCGTTCACGACCACGGCCGCCATGATGTGTCCTTCACCTTGATCGGGTCAGGCGATTGCTTCAAGGAGCTGGTCACGCTACGAGACGAGCTGGCCTTACAGGGTTACGTGGAGTTTACCGGCCGCGCTCCCGACGACGTTGTCAAAAGTGTCCTCTCGACGGCTGACGTCGGCATTTCCCCCGACCCAAAAAACGCCCTCAACGACCTCTCCACCATGAACAAGACGATGGAGTACATGGCTTTTGGCCTCCCCGTGGTCGCCTTCGACCTCAAAGAGACGAGGGTTTCGGCCCAGAATGCTGCCGTCTACGCCACGCCCAACAAAATAGAGGACCTGGCCCGCGTGCTCAGCGACCTGTTGGATGACCCCGAGAGACGGCGCCTTATGGGTGCCATCGGCCGTGAGCGTGTCGAAACGGAGCTCGCCTGGAGCCACCAGGCCGCGCGCTACCTCCAGGTTTACGACAACCTTACCCGTCCCAGACCATGAACCGGGGACGCGCCGACGCACAACCGTCGCGCTTACCGACAAGGTCGTAACCCTGCCTTTGGAAACCAGCAAGCTGCACTGGTACCTTCGGCGGCTGCAAAAGATGTCGGCCGCAGAACTGTTTTGGCGCGCTCAGGATCAGACCTGGAGAGCGCTGTGGGCGCGGCATCAGGTGACACGGGACAACGCCGCTACCGCCGCCAAACGCCTCGTACGCTCCGTCCTGCTTGACGAGCAAGCGGGCCCGCCGAGGTTCTCGGCGGGACTGCCCATCACGGCCTTGTCCGATGTGGGTGAAGAAGCACGCCAAGCCACAATCCTGACGGCAGAAGGCATCCTGGCTGGTCGGTGGCACTGCTTAGGGCTCGACCGAGACGACATATCTGAACCGGATTGGTTTTATGACCCCGTCACCGGCCGTAGCGCGCCTTCGTCGACCTACTGCTTCAAGATCGACCACCGGTGTCAAGCGGTTACCGGCAACGTAAAACAGGTGTGGGAGCTCTCCCGCATGCACCACATCACTGTCTTGGCGGCTGCCTTCGCACTCACCAAAGACGGGCGCTACGCTGAAAGGGCGGCCCTGGACCTGCGTTCCTGGTGGGCCAGCAACCCCTTCCTTTCCGGCGTGCACTGGACGAGCGGTATAGAGGTCGGGCTCAGGCTGATCGCTTGGACCTGGGCCCGCCGATTGCTCGACGGTTGGAGCGGTGCGATTAGCCTTTTTGAGGGCAACAACATGGCGTTGGCGCAGATTTGGTGGCACCAGCGGTACCTAGGCCGCTTTCGCAGCCGTGGCTCTTCGGCCAACAACCACGTCCTGGCCGAATCCGCCGGCCAGCTGGTGGCGAGCCTCGCCTTTGGTTGGTACCAGCAGAGCAGCAGATGGGAAGCTCAAGCTCGTGTCCTCTTTGAAGAGGAGCTGCAAAGAAACACCTTCCCAAGCGGCATAAACCGCGAGATGGCTTTTCAGTACCACGGGTTCGTGGCCGAGCTCGGGCTCCTCGCCGGCATAGAGGCGGATCTGGCTGGGCGGCCACTAGCCGCAAGTACATGGGAGATGCTGTGCCGGATGGTGGACGTCGTGGCCGCCACGGTGGACATGCGCACTGCGGCACCCCGCCAGGGAGATGGCGACGACGGCCACGGCCTGCTCCTCGGTCCTGCCGACGCCAACCGATGGGAAAGCCTGCTGGCAACCGGCCAGGCCCTCTTTGGTCGACTACCCTGGTGGCCGCCTTGCCACGCAGACACGGCCAGCGCGCTGATGTCTTCGATGGCACGGGCACGTTCGGTACCTGGCCGCCCGCCAGCACGCCCCTCGCACTTCGCCGATGCCGGCCTCACCATCCTCCGTACCGTCACCTCTGACGGCACCGAGATCTGGTGTCGCTGCGACGCCGGGCCCCATGGGTTCTTGTCCATCGCCGCCCACGCGCACGCAGACGCCCTGGCCATAGAGGTCCGGTACAACGGGGTGGAGGTCCTCGCTGACCCGGGGACGTTCTGTTACGGCGGCCAGCCAGAGTGGCGCCAGTACTTCAGATCTACCATCGGGCACAACACTATCGAGATCG
>JAKAWM010000026.1 GCA_021827285.1 Actinomycetes bacterium
GGTACGCCTGCTCTTGGACGGCAACCGCGTGTGTGCCCAGCCCAAGGTCATCTCTGACAGGGCGGAGGTCGCACAGCTGCTCCCGCTCCTACTAAAGAGCAACCCCCGGGCCGAGACCTTCATCGGCGTGCACCTGGGCCCCGACGGCACCCCAGAAGCCCGAAGCTTGGATCTGGCACTTGCGGAAGGCTTCGCCGTGGTGCGCTTCCGCCTCGAAGGAGGGAACTAGGTTGCAACATCAAGGCTTCGAGAGCCCGGTCTTCGCCGAGCCGGTCATCTACCCGGACCTGGCTGGCAAGGTGGCGGTGGTCACCGGCGGGTCACGGGGGATCGGCGCGGAAACCGCCACGGCCTTGGCTGCCAACAAGGTGGCGGTAGCCGTCGTGGGCCGCGATGAACAGGCGCTGACAGCGGTGACCAAGGCCATCGAGAGCCGGGGCGGGCGGGCCGTACCGGTTGCTGTCGACTGCACTTTGTCGGACGCGGTTGGCGCGATGGCATCACGTGTGGCCGAGCAGCTCGGACCGGTGGACATCGCGGTTGCGTTTGCGGGCGGGTCGGGAATGCCCGTCCCGACTGAGAACGAGACCGTCGAGCACTGGAGGAAGGTGCTCGACGACGACCTCACCTCCTCGTTCCTCACTGTGCAGGCTTTCCTGTCGCAGATGATCGAGCGCCGCAGAGGGGTAATCGTCACCATGTCTTCGGCGGCTGCCCGCCAAGCGGCCCGGTCCGCCGCTGCCTACGCGGCGGCCAAAGCCGGGGTGATCGCCTTCACCCGCCACGTCGCTGGCGAGTTCGCCCACCTGGGCATCCGGGCCAATTGCGTCGCGCCCTCGGCGGTCGAGAACGAGCGGATGCGCACCTGGATGACCGACGAGCAGCGCCAAGCGCTCGGTCGCAGCTTCCCCCTCGGGCGGTTGGGACGACCCGGCGATGTCGCCGCCACCACGTTGTTCTTGGCGTCCGACGCGTCGTCGTGGGTCACCGGCGCCACGATCGACATCGCCGGCGGCAAGGTCATGCTGTGAGCCGCCCCGGGGCCACGAACCCCAAGGCCATGAGAGGGTTGCGGGCGAACAGCTTCGCCGCCATCGTGGTCTTGCTCGTCGAGTACGGCCTCGGCGTGTGGGTGAACCTCTACGCCCACCTACCGGCTTCCGACCACGGCGCCAATATCGCCAGCGGGTACGGCCGGGCCGTGGCAGACGGGCCTGTCGGGCTCTCGGCGCACGCGCTGCTCGGTCTGGTCTTGATCGTCTCCGCTGTGACGGCGCTTGTGCGCTCGCTCCTTGTCCGCCGGCCTGTGCTCGTCGCTGCAGCTGCCGCCGCCCTGGTGGCGATCGTTGTTGCCGCCCTGAGCGGGGCCAGGTTCGTCGGGAGCGCCGACAACGGCTCATCGATGGGCATGGCCGCCGCGGCGGGAGTGGCGATCGGGGCCTACGCCCTCGTCCTTTTCCTCTCGGCTGGTGCCCCCGGGGCGTCGCGGTCTTGAAGCGACGACGACGCTTCGCGCACCGTCCCACCGAGTAGGTGCGCGGTCCGTCAGGTGACGACGCCTGCAGACCTCGGCCCCCAACACAGCCGTGCTCCACTAGACCTGTTTTCCGCACCATAACGGGGTAAGGCCCCCTCCAGAGGTGCCGGTTGTGGTTATCAATGCTGGGGTTTGTTCGCTCTAGGCACGTTCTCAGACATGGGATGTTGTGCCAACCAGGCAAGTGACATCCTTGTAGTTCGGGCGTGGTTAGTGCTATCGTTGTGCCAACTATGTACCCCAGGGTAAAGCGGGTCGTAAAGGGTGGCCAGGTCTACCAGTACGTCCAGATGGTGGAGGGCAGCAGGGAGGGTGGTAGGGTGCGCCAGCGTGTTGTGGCAAACCTCGGGCGTCTCGACGAGCTGAAGGCATCGGGGCAGCTCGAGCGCTGGGCAGGCGCGTTCACCCGGCTCGACCCCCCGGCCTTGGGCACCCGCAGGCACGTCGGCGCGCTGTTAGTCGTGGGCCACTACCTGCGGCGCCTCGGGCTGGCGTCCCTCGTCGACCAAGTGGTGCCGATGCGGGGCCAGTCGCTGCTCACCCACGGCGAGGTGGTGGCTGCCTTGGTGGCCAACCGGCTGTGCGGCCCGGCACCGCTATATGACATTTCTTCCTGGGCCTCCTCGGCCGCTCTCTCGGAGCTGCTCGGGGTGCCGGCCGCCTTGTTGAACGACGACCGGCTCGGGCGTGCGCTCGATGCCTTGGCGCCGGTGGCCGAGGACCTGCGGGCGAAGCTGTTGCTCGCTAGCCTCAAGCGCTCGAAGCTCGACGCGAGCCGCTTGCACCTCGACCTGACGGCGGTGCGTTTCTCCGGCAAGTACGAAGGCTCGGCCTTAGTGGGCAAGGGCTGGGCAGCCGACCGGACGATCGGCCGGCAGGTGAAGACGCTGCAAGCCTCCACCAAGTCGGGGGCGGCACTATATTTCCGCCCGTACCCAGGGGGCACGAGCGAGCTGCCGGCGTTCATGGAGGCGGTCGAGACGCTCGCCGCATCGCTGCCGCCCGGCCTGGTCGTGGTCGCCGACTCCGGGCTTGGCTACATAGAGAACCTCTGCGTGCTCGACAGCTCCGAGGTCGGCTTCGTCGTGCCTCTTCGCGCCGGTACCGGCTGGTCAGAGCGTTTCCGCTCCGACGTGCCAGGTGGCATTGGCGCCTTGAGGCGCCTCGGGTACTGCTCGCAACGCGAGCAGCGCCTGCCCCAAAAGCAGCGCACCGTGTGGAAGGGGCTGCTGCGGCCCTTCCCGGTCACCGACGGCCACGGGGAGCACCACGACCTCCATGTCGCCTACATCTGGTCCTCAGAGGAAGAGGCTTCAGTGAGGGACGCTCGGGAGAGGGCCCTGGAAAAGGCCGAGGAATCGCTCGGCCGGGTGAAGAACGGCCTCGGAGGCCGCTATTACAAGACCAAGAAGCAAGTCGACGACAGGGTCGCGGTCATCTTGTCGGACAAGGTCGCCGGGCTCATAAGGGTCGAGACCGGCGAGCAAGACGGCAAGCCGACCATCACCTTTTCTCGCGACGAGGAGGCGGTGGCCAAAACAGGCGAGCTCGACGGCCTCTACGCCCTCGCGACCAACCTCCCTGCCCGGTACAAGCGGCGGGCGTCGGCGCTCGAAGTGCTGAAGATCTACAAGGACCAGTGGGTAGTCGAACAACGCCACCGCGACCTGAAGCAGGCCCTACGTGTCCGGCCGGTTTTCTTGCACAACGACGCCCGAATCGAGGCGCTGGTCGCCGTGGTCGGCGTCGCCTTGTTGATCTTCGGCCTGGTCGAAGCCGAACTACGTGAGGCTCTCGGCGATGACGTGCCTCTCCCCGGGATCCTCCCCGAGGGCCGCGCCGCCAAGCCGACCGCGCGAGCCGCGCTCACAGCCTTCGACGGGCTCGAAGTCACCTACACCACGAACGGCTTGGTGCTCGACCACCTCAACCAGGTCCAACGCCTCGTCCTTGCCCTACTAGGCATCCCCCTTCCCTGGCCCGAGAAGGAGGAGGACTAACCCCAAAACGGTGCGGAAAACGGGACTAGAGGGACACGCTCGGCCGTCCACGTCCCGATGAGGGTGACCAAGAAGTCTGGCCCGTTATCGAGGCACAGCGCCACTGGGCTCCCCGGCCGGCTGAACTTGTCGATATCCCTCGCGAGCTCATGAGCGGACCTGAGCAGGTCGCCGTAAGATAGCGTTGCTGCTTCGTTAACCAGGACCGGCCTTTCCGGCGGAGCGGCTCGGACCCGGTCTAGGACAGCCTTCATGGTCGAGACTCCTTGGCCGTGTCCGTCGCCCGCGCCAGCTGCCCTACCGTCTCCAGTTTGGCGAGCGCCAAGTAGTCCTCGAACTCGAACTGGAACACTTCTTCTAGCTTCGTTATCACGTCTATTAGGGCCAGGCTATCGAGCCCGAGGTCCGCCCCGGGCCGTGCCATTGGCCCGACTTCACCGGGCAGGAGCATGGGACGGAGGCGGCAGATCATGTCGGCCACCACCGAGATAGTGCCCGCTTCTGCCGCTACCGAGCTTGCGGGCTCTGTCTGCACAGGTGAACCCCAGGCACCGCCGGTGCCTGGGGAATATACGAAGTCTTCGGGCGTTAGTAATTTACCCAGGCCATGTCCCAGTAGTCGAGCGAGGGCAGCGTGAAGGTCACGTAGTTCCCGCCGGAGTCACTTCCGGTCGTGAACGACAGGCTCTGTGCCGTCCCGCCGTTGACGTCAGGAGACGCCACATATACGCTGCTGGGTGCGGTGGAAGAACTGTAGTAGTACTTCACTTGTACGTTCGTCTGCACCGTCGGGGAAGGCTGGTTGGCGTTGGTGTCCATCCAGTCGTCGCTCGTCAGGTTCAGCATGTTGATGAAGTTGAGCACGTCCGTCCCGGTCGTCGAGCGGGCGAACGTCCAGACCGTGCCGGCCGAGCCGTTCGTGCTCGTAGCTAGGCCCCCTGGGAGGTCGATCACGTTAGAGCTCGGTGTCTCGCCGTTACGCAGCAGGTCCTCATAGGCGGTGATGAAGTTGTAGTAGTTAACCATTGCCTGCTGCAGGGAAGCGGGCATGAACAGGTTCTCGTTCAGGTAGTTCGACGCGTCGAGCATGTGGTCGACATCGCCGAGCTCGATGTGCCCGGCGCCCGAAGCGAAGATCGTGGCGTCTTCGTAGAGCACACCCGGCGTGTTGAGGAAACCGGGGTCGGTCGACGAGTAGTTGTTGGCGTAGCTCTGGTCAGGGTAGGCGGCCAGGACCGAGGTCTTGGCCCCACTGCTCCAGGTGTCGTTATTGTAGACCACGTTCTGGAGGTCGTCGTACGTCGTTTGGCCGAGGAAAGGCCAGCACTCGGTGTAAAGGAACGTGAGGTCAGAGTTGGTGGCGATCTGCTGCTGGCCGGAACCCCCGACGGCATTGAACACAATGTCCCCGCCCATCGTGTTGTAGGCGTTGGTCAAGAAGCCGCTGTACTCGTTGGCCAGGTTCACCTGAGTCCCGCCGCAGGTATAGATGGTCCCGATGCTGCCGAAGTCGTCGGCCTGCCAACCGTCAAAGGGGTAGACCTGGTTCGCGTTGTTCTCCTGGCCGAATATGTAGTTCTGCCAGCCCGAGTTGGCAGGGTCGAAGAAGTACAAGTACGGTGTCGCCAGCGGCGGGTCCGGCAGAGAGACGTTTGCCTGGCTCGTGCAGTTCGTGTTATACCAAAGCCCCCATTGGTAGTTCACGCCACTGCCGTCTTGGCCGTAGCCGGCCCAGGCTGCGTAGATCATGTTGTAGTCCATCGCCACGGCTGAGTTGTTGTGCACATCGCTGATGAGCGTTTCGATCGAGTGCTTGTAGTTGGTGTTGCTGTCGATGTTCACCCAATTGGACGCCGGGTTGGAGACCGTGCCAGCTAAGGGGACGTGCTGCTTCCATTCCCAGTCGTAAAATTGGACACCGTCGAGGTGATAGAGGTTCAGGCGGTTGGCCATGAGCGTCTGGAGGTAGTTGTCGGAGAAGTTGGTGACAAAGCCGTAGCGGGGGAACTTGGCCCAGTTGGACGAGACGTCCACCGCGGTATAGGTTGTGTCCAAGACGTTGCCGTTGGCGTCGGTCAGCGTGGCCCCTACCAGATAGCCCTGGTAGTCTGTATTGGGCGGGTCCCAGGTCACGGCGTAGTTCTGTACCTGTCCCGGGGCGAGCGACACGGTGGCGGTCTGGTCCGACCCCACAGCCGCACCGTCATGGGTGAAGGCCAGCGTGAGCGTTTCGTTGTTCTCGGTAACGGCTTGGGGGTTGACAATGTCGGCGTTGATCGTGACAGCGGTACCTGGGGAGTAGCGGGAGGCGTTGGTGGTCAGGCTGGCGATCTCATGGCCGAGGGTGTTCCCGTACAGCCATGCCTGGGTCGAGCTGGCGATCTCGTAGTGCAAGCCCATGACATCGTCGTCCTGCCAGGTCCCGTTGTTGTCGAGGACCATGTCGACGTCGAGATAAGACCACGAACCGGCCGACGCGCTGCCCGAGCTCGCCATGTCCGATATGGGCACCTCGAACTCTATCCGCCCCGTGGCGGTGTCCCATTGGGGGGCTTGGGTGGACAGGTTGGCGTCCCAGCTCCACCCCCCGCTCGAGTTGGCGCTGAACATCGAGTACGTGCTGCTGTTGCTCCACCGGGCGAACAGGTAGTTCATGGGGTGGTCGAGCGTCCCTCCGTAGAAGCCCGTGCTCGTGCTGTAGATCGAGCCGGAGTGGTTAAAGTCCTGCGCGTAAAGGAGGATCGCGAACTCCGGCTGGGTGTTGTAAGCGGATAGGGCTCCTGAGGCGTTGTCCACCCGCATGTACAGGCTATTGGCGTCGTTCGCTGCGTACACATGGGTGATGGTCGTCATCTTCGAGCCAGAGCTGCTACCGGCGGGGTTCCCGTCGTAGTACGGGATGTCTCGCCACTGTGACCAGTCGTTGGACGGCGTCGTCGTCTCGTTGATGGTCGCGTAGGCGCTGGCGTTGGCGTTGGTCGGGTAGACACGGGGGTCGTACTGACCTGTGTAGGTGAGGGCCGCCGTGATGAAGGCGGCCGCCGTGAACGGCTCGCTCATCGTGCTCACGATGGGTTGGCCGGTTTGCCAGGAGGCGGCCTCGCCGGGCGGCATGTACCCGACCCCGGAGACGCTGGCGTACCACTGCAGACGGCTGAAGGCGTCAGCCTGGTCGCCGGTGTACACCTCGTAGAGCGCCACTAGCATCGTCATGTTCGGCCACACCGGCTCGGCCGAGCCAGCCTCATTGCCCGCGGGGCTGTACTGGCTCGTGTAATAGTAGGTGTCGCCCGTGTAGCGGGCGATCCCCCAGTTGTCGTGGGTCAAAGCTTGCTCGACGATCGAGATTTGGCTGGCCGCCCGCTGCGATTCCGCGCTGACGTCGCCGAGCGCGATCAGTTCGTCGCTTGACGAGTCGATCACGTTGTCCGCTCCTCCCGAAGAGGTCACACCTTGGTCGTAGTAACCGGTCGTGTCGTCCCACTGGCCCGTGGGGCTCCAGTCGTAGGAACGCTGCACTGCCGAGAGGACCGTGCTGGCGGCACCGCTCCAGTTGTCGGCGTCGCTTGAGCTCCCTTCGGTCAGTGCCAAGTGGGCCGCGGCCCGCAAGCCCGCTATGTAGAAAGCCTCGGTGAACGTGTTGTACTGGTCGGTCTGCTCCCAGATGCTGCTGTCCTCCGGCCCGAGGCCGTTGGTGCCGACGTTGTTCATGATGAAATTGGCTACAGCCTGGACCGCCGGCCAGACGTTCGAAAGGAAACTGCTATTGCCGCTCAGTTGGTAATCGCGGTACACGCCTACGAGGAACTCACCCAGGCTGTCGTACTCCGGCTCCACGAACGACACGTAGTTCCCTGACCACAAGTCGTAGGTCGTGTGCCAGGTGCCGTTCGATTCCTGGTTGGCTGCCATCCAGTCCCAGTACTGTTGGGCCTCCGTGTAATGGCCCGAGGCGTCCAAGGCCATGGCATCGAAGGAGGAGTCGCGCACCCAGGCTTTGTAGCCGTACGATCCGGGGTTGGTCGTGGCCGGGAAAAGCCCGTCACCGGGGTTCTGGGAGTTCTTGATGACTACGAGGTTCCGCAGGTAGGCGGTGTTAACGCCGGTGTCGCTCGTCGAAATGGTCTTGCCGGTATTGAGCCAGTTGCTGTAGTCGGTCGCCGTGGTGCTGTACCAGTAGGAACCACTCTGGCCCCGCGCGGTGTCGGCGTCGGACTGGGCCGCTGACATGGTCGAGGCAATACCCAGGTAGTAATAGAGCGTCTGGGTCGAGTTGGGGGCAATAGTCACTTCGTCTTGGAAGCCGAGGTCGACGTTCGGCGTCGATATCGAGCCGTTGTCCGCCAGCGACCCGTTGGCATCGAACTGGCACCAGGCGCTCGCGGTCGAGTCGCTCGCCGTGCAGTCCGAGTCGTTGCCGACTTGGTACGACGACGGCGTCTGTAGGGCGCCCAAGAACACCACGTACTGGCCTGAGGCGGTCATGTCGGCGAACATGGCGTCGCGGGTCGAGTCGTAGGACCCTGCCACGTTGTAGCTGCTGTTTGTGTTGTTCACGTGCACCTGGTCCAAGACGTTCCAGTTGTACGACGTCGTCGAGGAGGGGTTGGTCAGGGTGTAGCGGACGACCAAGAAGGGCTCGTTTGGCACCATCACGAAATCGCGGCCCATCTGTATCGGCGTGGAAGAGCCGCTGTAGGTGCCGTAGTCGCCATGGAGCACCCCGTTCTCGTCGAGGTACCCGGTGGTCGTGAAGTTTTGGGGTTGGTCGTACTTGAGCCCATCGGTCTCGTCCCGGAAGAACCCGGTGTAGTCGACGATCTGGTTTACGCCCCAGTTACCCGAGTAGTGCAGCTCAGCGATACGTGGCCCATACTGCGGCGTCTGGGTCTGGTTGAGGGCCGGTGCCATCCAGATCGCCTGCATGTTCTGCCAGTTGGACAAGTAGATGCTGGCTGCCGAGGTCGTCGAGGGCAGCGTGTCCGTACCGGAGGCAAGCGCCACCTTCGGCGACACCACTGGACGGCTGGCCAGCCCCTTGGTGCCCACCATTGGAGTGATGACGAGCGCGGCGGTCACCAAGACCGCGACCCGCCGGAGAAGAACCCTGTAACCCCGTCGCATAGCCCCTCCTTAGATTGGGACTTACTTTAGCTGTTGACCATATCAAGTCTCAATACAAAAGTTTAGGCCTGCATTGCTGGCTCCGCAAGCCCTTCCTGCACCGAACGCGCGCTCATGACCGCTCGGACAGCTCATCCCCCTTTGTAGCGGCCCTGGGTGCCGCACCCCGTTGCTGCTCGGGAGCACCGTCGCGCTCGGCTGGGAGTCCAGTCGCGATTACACTACACGGGTGCCACGTTGAGGGACACAACCGGTGGGTTCGGCGACTTAGCTGACTGGTACGTCTTCACAGTTATGCGGAGCGGGCCGAAGTGCCCCGACTTCGAGGCGGTCGCGAGGCCATGAGCGCTCGTGTTCAAGATCCGCTCTGTGCACCAGTCCCGGGCGGTGGTCCCAGCGAGGACGCCACAAGCCAGGGAGTCGTAGATGACCTGGTCCTCCAGTACCTTCTTACTAGAGGTGTCGAGGAGGGTAACTACCTGGACATCAGTCACTTCCGGATAACCGTTGACCTCGATGATCGTGAAGAGCCGGCGGTCCCCGCCGAGCACCCGCGCCACGCCGTTGACCTTCGGGGCGGACTTGAACATGGTGTTGGCACCGTCGATCTCGTGGAAGCGGGCTTCGACCTGTGCGCGCGTGAGCCCTATGCTCAGCTTGAAGGCAGGCGGCATGCGGTCTGCTGCCTTGGCGGCGCCCGATTGGGCAAGTGTGCAGGCACCCAGAGCTGCCAGCGTGAAGGCACAGACCACGCCTCTGCCCAGAGTGGTCGCTCGAGCGGCGCTGTCCCTCCCCGGTCTAGGGCCGGTGCGCTGGCCAGGCGCGGCGCTTCGACGACCCGATCTCATATCTTCCTCCTCAGCCGGAGCACCGACCAGCCGGCATCGAGGGGTACATCGACCTGCGCGGCCAACCCCTCCCGGTGCTCGACGACACTGAAGGGCAATGGCGCAAAGCGGCCTCCCGACCGGCCGAGCACCGCGGCGGCCGCTTCCCAATGTTCGGGCGCCTCCAAGAGCACGCGCACCCGCGCCAACTGGCAGCTACCGGGTCCGGTCGGTTCGGACCATGAGCCATTGGCACTGCCGGTTAGGTCGAGGAGGCCAACGCCGATGAGTCCTGGTGAGCAGGCGACGCGGGCGAAAACCGCTCCACCGATCGGCTCTGGCGACACGGGGCCCTCCCAGCTCACGGCTACGGCACCGTTCTCGTCCCCTATTTCGTACCAGCTCGTATCCTCGGCATCGATGAACAGGTCCCGGCATCGCAGGGCGAACCTATGCCAGGCGAGCACAGTCTCCACTTCGGGCCCCAAGAGCCGCTCGTGCTTCGGGTAATAAGGGTCAAATAACACTGCGGCCATGTCGCCGTAGAGCAGGGAACCCGCCCCGAGGCAGGTGGCAATTGCTTCAGTGAGGATGACGGTGCGCAACGAAGCTTGCCTCGCCTCCCCCTCGACCGGGCTCTCGGCGTCCTTGCGGCCCCACACCGGGGGGTAGCAGGCGATGGTGCCCCTCATGGCCTCCGCTTGATTGCCACCAACGGCCGGGTGCCCGGCTCGGCCTGAGCTACGGTCCATGAGACCTTCGAGGTGGCGCCAGCGGTCGTTGGGAGCCCAGACCTCGCAATAACGGAACTGCGGCTCGCCGCCCAGGCGAAGGGCAGAAGGCACGCCGTTCACTTGGTTGAAGCTAACGAGATCCGAGGGTCTCTTGGCCCGAAAGAATTCAAGGAACGCTTCGTAGCCGGCCCTGACGTCGATGTCCTGACCGCGGTTGTCCACCGCTGCACGCGGGAAGCCGTAGGTGTCGATGTGAAAACCGTTGAACCCGATGGCGTCGGCGGCCGCCCCGTAAGTCGTGGTGAAGTGGCGCTGCCAGTCGGGGTTGGCCGGGTTGACAAGCTGGATAGAGTCGAAAAGCCTTTCCGGGGCGCCATCGCTCCGGTACATCAGCAGCTCTGGGTGGGCCGCGGCAAAAGGCAGATCCACAGCGTAAACAGGGGCGTACGCGTGGGCGACCGCCCCTTGCGAGCGGATCCCGGCGGCCAAGGTACACAACGCCTCGAAGGAGACTGGCCGGCCCGAAGGGTCACACCAGCCCTTGGCCGGGCCTAGCGGATCTGAGTAAGTCTGCATCCAGTCGTACACCTGGACCACGGTGCAACGCAGCGCGCGAAGCCACGAGAGCGTGGCGGCGACATCCTCAGCCTGGAAGGAGGTAGCGAAGCCGTGCACCGGGCGCTCGCCGGGGTGCGCTCCAATAGTCGTGAAATCTTCGGCTAACAGGCTCCCTTCGGGCGACACCGCCTCGATGCAGTACGTGCCCGGAGGAAGAGGACCTAGATTGGCTTGGCCACTTACCTGCACCGCGACGACATCCCCCTGAGCGTGCCGCGCCAGGACGCACGAACACCCTGGTGGCAAGGCTGCCACTACGACCTCCTCCCCCGTTTGGTAAAAAGAACGCAGGTCGCTCAAGGGGACCTGGTCGGCACCATCGCTCTTGTGCGCGCTTGTCGCCTCGGCCACACCGTCTCCTCTCTGTACGGAAGGTCGCGAAAAGGCGTCGCCCTCCGTCGGCCGGTTCATCGCAACGCGCCCAAGGACACCCCAGTACGGAACCAGCGGAGCGACATCATGAACACGATGATCGTCGGCACGGTCGCTATGACTGAAGCAGCGAAAAATGGCCCCCAGGCAGTCGTTTCCTTGCCGATGAAGTCGGCCAGGCCTATAGGCAACGTGAACTTGGACGGCGTGTTGAGCATGGTCAACGCGAGGACGAACTCGTCCCAGGCAGCATTAAACGTGAACATGGAGACGACTGCCAGAGCAGGGACAGACAGCGGCACGATCAGGCGGGTAAGCACTCGCAAGGTACTGGCCCCTTCCAGGCGGAACGACTCCTCGTACTCACGAGGTATAGCCGAGAAGAAACCCCGCAAGAAGAAAATGGTGAAGGGGAGGTTAGAGCTCACGTAAAGAAGCGTCAGGCCCTCTAGGGAGTCCAGCAGGTGCAACCGGTCCAGCAAGAGGTACTGGGGGATGAGGAGGATCAAGCCCGGGACGGCCAGGCTGGCCAGGAAGACGTAGAAGACCAGTTCACGCAGGGGGAACTTATAGCGGGCGAACGCGAACGCCGCCAACGAGGCGAGGACGTCGGTGACAAGGACCGTCGCAACCGACACAGCCAGGCTGTTGAAGAAGTAGTGGCCGAAACTGTTCTGCGTCCACGCCTGAACGAAGTTCTGCACCGTCGGGTGGGACGGGACGAGCACCGGGGTCGTGCCCAGGATGTCCCCGATCGGCTGGAACGAAAGCGAGACCATGTAAAGGAGCGGGCCAAGGGAGAGCAGCGCCAGCAGCACGGCGACGACGAGGCGCGTGCGGGTCATCCGGCGAGTGCCGAAGAGCCCTGGACCTGAAGAGACGGTCACCGGCTGTGCTTTCTTCCCCTTGAGCGTCATCCTGTCTCCTTCAAGTGCCTTGCCGGCGCATTAGCCGTATCTCTGCGGCGCTGAGCCCAAAGAGCAGCACCGAGAGCAGGGAGACCATGGCGGCCGCGTAACCGAAGGCGAAGTTGGTGAACGCCTGCTGGTAGGCGTAGGTGAACAGCGCCTGGGTCGAGTTGTACGGCCCGCCTTGGGTCATCAGGTATATCTGGGCAAAAACGGTGGCCCCACCGATAACGAGGAGGACCAGGACGAAAGTTGTCGCTGAGCGCAACGACGGTATTACCACATGACGCCAGACCCGGCGCTCCGAGGCACCGTCGGTCCGGGCCGCTTCGAGCAGCTCTCGGGGGACCCCGTCGAGGGCGGCCAGGAATATGATGAACGACCACCCGACCCCCTTCCAGATCCCGAGCAGCCAGATCACTGCGTTGCCTGTCCAGGTCTGCGCCAGCCAGTCGATGCGTACGTTGTGGCTTGAGAACAGGCTCAAGAAAGAGTTCATCAAGCCGTCGCCAGCGTTGAAGATGTAAGCGAATATGTAGCTGACCACCACCCAGGACGTCACGACTGGGACGTACACCGCCGCCCGCCAGAACGCAGACCCGGGCAAGCGGTCGGTCAACAGGGCAGCGGCGAAGAGCCCGAGGGCCATCTGGACAGGCACGGTCACGACAACATAAAGGAGCGAGTTGAACGCCGCCGTGCGGACCACCGGGTCGTGGAAAATGGCTGTGTAGTTGGACCAGCCCACGAACGGGTTGGACGCGCCCGGGAAGATGTGCCAGTTGAAAAAGCTGATCTCGAACTGCCTGAA
>JAKAWM010000027.1 GCA_021827285.1 Actinomycetes bacterium
CAGACCCCGTTCCTCCCGTATGGACTGGAAAAGACGGCTCGACATGCCGCCGCCGAGCACGTAGTCGAGCACGTTCAAGACTTGACGGTCCTCGTGGTTGCGGTCCAGCCCGGCCATGCCCACGACTATGTGTGCCTGCTCGGTCGGACGCTCGATGACCAGGCGAGGCTGGGGTGGTGCACTCGGTAACTGCCGGCGAGGGGTGGCGCCGCCGATGAGGGCCTCGTCGGTCACCAGGTCAGCCGCCCTTTCGAGACGCTCCGCCACGCCGTCCGCCACCCGGTTATGGTCAACATCCCCCGCCGCGGCCACCACGATGTTGGCCGTGCGGTAGTGCTGGCGGTGAAAGGCGGCCACCTGTGCCCGGCTCATGTCGCGAACGGTTGGCTCGAGACCAAGCACGTCGCGGCCAAGCGGGTGACCCGGGTACATAGCGGCGCTGTAGTAGTCGTGTACGGCGTCCGCCGGCTCGTCGGCGTGCATCAGTATCTCGTCCAAGATGACCTGGCGCTCTGCCTCCAGCTCGGCCGGCCGCAGGGCTGGCCTCCAGATGATCTGGGACAGGATGTCCAGGCCCAAGTCGACAGCGTCAGCCAGTAGCCGCACGTAGAAGGCCGTGTGCTCCTTGGTGGTGAAGGCGTTGAGATCTCCGCCCACGGCGTCTACCACTTCGGCTATCTCGCGCGCCGATAGCGTATCGGTGCCCTTGAAGAGCAGGTGCTCGAGAAAGTGCGAAGCCCCGGCGATGACTTCGGGCTCGTCCACAGACCCCGTGCCCACCCAAAACCCAAGGCTCACCGAGCGGGCCCAGGGCAACCGCTCGGTGACCACCGTCAACCCGCTCGTGGTGACGGACTTGCGCAACGTGCTGCGATGTAGCCTGGCCGGCGGGCGAGGCTGACCACCCGCTAGACGCCGCGGCGTTGGCCCATGGGAAGGCACCGTTGCGACGCTAGCGGTGCCGGCGGCGGTTGCGGCGGGGGCCTTGATCGTCACTGCCTCCGCGACCGCGAGGGCCCACGGCGCCGGGCCGCCCGCCGGGTGAGCCGGCTGAGCTGCGCCCGCCTCGCAGGTCGTCGGGGCTCGGGCCGGGGTCGCCGAAGGTTGAGCGGGCTTCTTGTTCCCAGGAGTCCTCGAAAGACACCGTCTTGTAATCGCCTCCGCCCTGCGGCTCACCCGCACCGCCTTGCCCAGGCTCGCCCTGGCCAGGATCTTGGAGGGACAGCGACACCTTGCCGATGGGGTCGATATCGTCCACCCTCACCTCGACCTCGTCGCCCAGGTTGAGCACGTCTTCGACCCGCTCGACCCGCTTGCCCTGGGCCAGGCGGCTGAGCTTGGAAATATGGACCAGACCGTCCCGACCGGGGAGGATATTGACGAAGGCGCCGAACTTGGTGACGTTGACGACCTTGCCCCGGTACGTCGCCCCCACCTCGGCCTTGGGCGGGTTGAGGATGAGCTCGCTGCGGCGAAGGGCCTCCTTGGCCGCCCCGCCGTCCCTGGCACCGACGGTCACGGTCCCGACCGTACCGTCGTCGTCGACGCTCACGTCCGCACCCGTCTCCTGCTGGATGGCGTTGATCACCTTGCCTTTGGGCCCGATCACCTCGCCCACCTTGTCAATGGGGATCACGATGGTGAAGATCTTGGGAGCGCTGTCGCGCACCTCGGTGCGCGGTGAGCTGATGGCCCCCTTCATCACCTCGAGGATGGTCATGCGGGCGTCGCGAGCCTGCCGCAGCGCTTCGGCCAGGACGCCGGCGGGAAGGCCGTCGATCTTGGTATCGAGTTGGAGCGCGGTCACGAAATCGGCCGTCCCAGCCACCTTGAAGTCCATGTCACCGAAAGCGTCCTCGGCGCCCAGGATGTCGGTCAAGGTGACGTACTGGCCCGCCTCCCGGACCAAACCCATGGCAATACCGGCCACGGGTGCCTTGATGGGTACGCCCGCGTCCATCAGCGACAACGTCGAGGCGCAGACCGAAGCCATCGAGGTGGAGCCGTTGGACGAAAGCACCTCGGACACCAGCCGGAGGGCATAGGGGAACTCCTCGAAGGGGGGCACGACTGGCAAGAGCGCCCTTTCGGCCAGGAGGCCATGGCCGATCTCCCGCCTCTTCGGGCTGCCCACCCTGCCCACCTCGCCATTGGCGTACGGGGGCATGTTGTAGTGGTGCATGTAGCGCTTGCGCTCGTCCGTGCCGATGGTGTCCAGCAGCTGGTCCATTCGGGGCATGCCCAGGGTGGCGACGTTGAGCACCTGAGTATCACCCCGCTGGAACAGCCCCGAACCGTGAGCGGTGGGCACCAGCCCGACCAGGGCCGTTAGCGGTCGTATGTCACGGGTACCGCGGCCGTCCATGCGGGTGCCCTCCTTGATGATCCGCTGGCGGATGATGCTCTTCACCAAGGAACGAGTGGCCGCGGCTATCTCTTTTTCCCGCCCCGCCAGCTCCCCGGCCAGCTCTTCGGTCAAAGCGGCGGTCACTTCAGCGATGGCCGCTTCTCTTTCGGACTTGAGCGATATGGTCGTTGCTTTGGCTAGCCGCTCAGCACCCAGGGCTTCGACCCGTTCGAACACTTCGGTCCCATAATCCTTGCGCGGCTCGAACGCCAGCGGGGCACGGGTGCCCGCCTCGGCCACCAGCTGGCGCTGGAGCTCGATGGACTCGCTGATGCAGGTCTTGGCGGCTTCGATCCCTTCGGCGATAACTTCTTCGGTGACCTTGGGCGCGCCCTCTGCGTAGTACTGCCAAGCTCGCTCGGTCCCGCCCGCCTCGACCATCATGATGGCCACATCACCGTCAGGCAGGGCCCGTCCGGCCACCACCAGTTCGAAGGTCGAATCGTCACCCTCCGCGTAAGTGGGATCGGGGATCCAGGTGCCTTGGCGGGAGTAGGCGACGCGGACGGCGCCAATCGGCCCTTCAAAGGGTATCCCAGAGATCATGAGCGCGGCGCTGGCGGCATTGATGGCAATGACGTCATGGGGATTTATGAGATCGGCGCCCAGCACGGTCACCACCACCTGGGTCTCATTGCGGTAGCCCTCAGCAAAAGAGGGCCTGAGCGGCCGGTCGATCAGCCGGGCGGTGAGGATGGCGTTCTCGGTGGGCCGCCCCTCCCGCCTGAAGAAGGAGCCGGGGATCTTGCCGGCCGCGTACATCCTTTCTTCGACGTCGACGGTGAGCGGGAAAAAGTCGATACCTTCAGGGGCATTTGGCGCGGCATTGGCCGTCGCCAAGACGAGCGTGTCGCCTATACGCCCGACCACCGCCCCCTGAGATTGGCGCGCTAGCTGCCCGGTCTCAAAGCTGAGAGACTTCGCCGTCCCCGAGACGGGTGTTGAAACAGAAACAAATGGCTCCCCCATTAGGGTGGGCCCTCCTTCCGGCCCTCCTGGGCCTCCTCGTGGCCACTACGAGTGGCCTCCTGCACGGCCGTTGGCCAGATGGGCCGGCCGGGCTGCGCGTAAGCCGAGGCTGAGCCAGTTGTCAGTTGACGACCTCCACCGACCTGAACCCCAGGGCTGACCCCCAGGTGGGCCGGCCCGCACGGGCTATCGGTATGGCGGAGACCCTCGACTGGCAGCTGACCGCAACCTGGCTAGGTTGTGAGCTATGCAAGGCGCAGCTCAGCGACGTAGCCCAAGTCGCCCTATTAGCTCACGGTACCGCTCGACGTCGTTGTTACGGACGTAGTCGAGCATGCGCCGCCGGCGCCCGATCAGCATCATGAGACCCCGGCGCGAATGGTGGTCGTGCTTGTGGGCCCGCAGGTGCTCCGTCAGGTGAGCTATTCGCTCGCTCAACAAGGCTACCTGCACTTCTGGCGAACCCGTGTCCGCCGGGTGCAGGCGGTAAGACTCGATCGTGGCGGTTTTGTCCGGCATGCGGTCCGCCATCTTAGCAGGTGGTGCCAGGCTGGCCCGCGCTGGGGTTGACCGGAGCGGGCTGGCCACGGCCACGGACTTCACCCTGAGGGCAGCTGGGCGCCCGCCAGGGCTTGCCGGGTGGCCGCCACGTCGCTGGCCATCTGGTCGATGAGTGCTTCGGCGGAGCTGAACTTCTCCTGCCCGCGCAGGCGCTCGACCAGCTCCACCGTGCCCAGTTCGTCGTACAAGTCGCCCTGGAAGTCAAGCAGGTACGCCTCCACGAGCGAAAACGGCCGGGACGCGTAGAAGGTGGGTTGGCGGCCCACCGAAATGGCCGTCTGGTGCCTGGTGCCGTCCGGGCGCAGGTACCAGCCCGCATAGACGCCATCGGCGCACAGCTGCATCTGCTTACTGACCTCCAAGTTCGCGGTTGGGTAACCGAGCTCCCGGCCCCGCTTGTCTCCGTGGCCGACCACTCCCTGGAGCTGGTACCAGCGCCCCATCAGCTGGCTCGCCCCCTTGACATCGCCGTCCGCGATGAGGCGCCGGATCCGGGTGGACGAGACGGGCGCGTCGCCGTCAGCGGCCCCCGTGAAGAGCCTGCAGCCGGTGACGTCAAAGCCCAGCTGCGCTCCCATGCGCTGGAGCAGGGGCACATCGCCCTGCCGGCCCCTCCCGAAATGAAAGTCATGGCCTACCACCACGGCACGAGCCTTCAGGCAGCCCACCAGGATCTCCGAGACGAAGTCCTCGGCCGCCTCAGCCGCCCGCTCTTGGTCGAAACGCACCACGAGAACCAGATCGACGCCCGTCGTGGCCAGGAGGTCAAGCTTCTGGCTGAACCCCGTCAGTAGGGACGGTGCCGACTCCGGCCGTACGACGCTGGCGGGATGGCGGTCGAAGGTCACGACGACCGAAGCCGCCCCGATCTCAAGCGCCGTCCGGCGCACCCGCTCGATCAGCCGGCGGTGCCCGAGGTGCACTCCGTCGTAAGCCCCTATCGTGACCACCGACCCGGTGGGCAAGGCGGGGCAATCGCCCGGGTAATAGAAGATCTCCATCAGACTGAGGCTACCGGAGGGCACCCAGCGTGCCCCCGCTGGCGCCCCTATCCGCGCCGAGCTCGGCCCGCACCTAGCAGGGCTCACCAGGAGGCTGACCGGGCAAGAGCGGAGCTAGCACGACGGCCGGCTTAGCCCGCTCGGGGCCGTGTAACTGGTAGACGGCAAGCAGCTGGCCCTCCCGGTCCACCACTGCCCAGGGGCCGGGACCGCGCCCACCGCCCTCAGCGAGCAGCCCGAGAGGTAGGACCGCCCCATGGCTGACCGTGGCTGCGACGGAAGGGCCCACCTCTGCAGTGGCCATGCCTCGCAGCGCGGCGGCTGGAGGGAGCACGGCCAAAGGCCAAACGGAGGGGTCGGCTAGCTGCTCCAGCGTGACCGCTTCGCCGACCGAGAACGGCCCGACCGCCAGCCGGCGCAAGCGGCGCAGGTAGGCGCCACCACCCATGGCCGTCCCCAGGTCGGCGGCCAGGGATCGGACGTAGGTGCCGGACGAGCATTCCACGTCGATAGCGAGCACCGGCCCCGCACCCTCGTGCTCGACGCTCTGGTCTGCCGCCATAGAGATGTCAAGTCGCCCCACCCTCACCGCCCTGGGTGCTCGGTCAACCTCGACGCCGGCCCGGGCTAGCCGGTGGAGCCGGATGCCGCCCACCTTCAGGGCAGACACCATGGGCGGCACCTGCAAGATGTCACCGATCAACGAAGAGGCTGCCGCTCTCGCCGCTTCAAGACCCGCGCCGCTCAGGTCCCAGGTCCTAGTCACTACGCCGCTCGCGTCGAGAGTGCTGGTGGCCACCCCCAGCACGACCTCGCCGGAGTAGCGCTTGGGCATACCGGCTAGGAACTGCAAAAGCCGAGTGACCTGACCCAGGCCCACCAGGAGGACGCCGGTCGCGTCTGGGTCGAGGGTGCCCGCGTGCCCCACCCGCTTTTGGGAAAAAAGACGCCGGCAGCGGGACACGACGTCGTGGCTGGTCAACCCGGCCGGCTTGTCGACGACAACCAGGCCGTCCATAACGTTCACGCCTGGTTGTGAAGGGCGCGGAGGATCTCTTCCACTCGCTGCCCCTGGGCCACCGCGGGATCAGCCTTGAAGGTCAGCTGCGGGGTCCGCTTGAGCTTCACTTGGTGGGCAACGGCCGCTTGCAGGCGTACCCGGACGTGGTCGAGCGCGGCCTGAGCCTCGCCGGAGAGCGTCGCCAGGAGCACCGTGGCATGATGCAAATCGGGGTCGCACTCAACCGCCGTCACCGTAACCAGCTCAAGGCGGGGGTCGGAACTGGTCACGCGCTCGATCTCCTCGGCGATCACCTCTCGCAGGACCTGGTTCAATCGAGCCACCCGCGGGTAGTGGTGCGCGCTCGTGCGCGGCGCCCGGCTGCGGCGGCTCACGGCCGTGGCCCGAGAGGCGGCCGCCACTTTCCCCTGCTCAGGGGCCGAACCAGGAGCGCTCGGCGGACAAGACTTCGACCTCGGGGAAAGACCACACGAAGCGTTCGACTGCGTCCAGCACCTCGGTTACGTGCTGAGCAGTCGATGCCACCGTGGAAACTCCCAACTGTGCCGATTGCCAGCGGTCTTGGGACCCGACTTCGGCCGCCGCCACGGAAAAACGATGGCGGCAACCTTCGAGGATGGGCTTGAGCACGGCACGCTTTTCTTTGAGCGACCGGGCGCTCGGGATGTGCAGGGAAAACTCGAGGACGGCAGCGTGCAACTAGCTCAGGTCCTCTGGATCTCGCGCTCCTCGTAGGTCTCGATGATGTCACCGTCGCGAAGGTCCTGGTTGTTGGACAGCCCGATACCGCACTCGAACCCTTCGTGGACCTCACGCACATCCTCCTTGAATCGCCGGAGCGAGGTGATGGCGCCCTTCCAGATGATGACCCCATCGCGCAAGAACCGGACCTTGCTACCGCGGGTGATCACGCCGGTGCGCACGAAGCACCCCGCCACCGCCCCGACCTTCGGGACGCGGAAGACCTGGCGGACTTCGGCCTCCCCGGTGAGCACCTCTTCGTACTCGGGAGCGAGCATGCCCACCATGGCTGCCTGCACATCCTCGATCAACTTGTAGATGATCTCGTAGGTCCGGATCTCGACGCCTTGAGCAGCCGCCTGGGCCCGGGCTTCGCGACCCGGCCGCACGTTGAAACCGATGATGGTGGCGTTGGACGCCGCAGCCAAGGCGACGTCGTTCTCGGTTATCCCACCCACGGCCCGATGCACGAAAGCCAGCTTCACATCGTCACGCTCAAGCTTGCGCAAGCTCTCGGTTACGGCTTCAAGGGAACCTTGAACGTCTGCCTTCACGACCAAGTTGAGCGTCGCCGTCTCGCCCCGCTGGATCTGCTCGAAGATGTCTTCGAGCTTGGCCCCGGCGCTGGTCGCGGCGGCGCTCCGCCGCAGGTCAGCCGTCCGGTAACGCTGCTCGCGCTGCTCGGCGATCTCGCGGGCCGTCCTCCCGGTCGCTAACACCCGGAACTCATCACCGGCAGCCGGTAGGGCATCAAAGCCGAGGACTTGGGCCGGGAAGGACGGGGGCGCTTCCTCTACATTGTCACCTTGGTCGTCGATGAGCGCCTTTACCCTGCCCCAGGCGGCGCCAGCCACGATGTGGTCGCCCACCCTTAGGGTGCCGGACTGGACTATAACCGTGGCTACGGGGCCTCTGCCGGGGTCGAGGTTGGCCTCTAGGACTACGCCCCTGGGACGGGCTTCCGGGTTGGCCTTCAGCTCTTCGACCTCGGCCACGACTAGCAGTTGTTCCAAAAGGTCGTCCACCCCCAGGTTCTGCAGGGCGGAGGTCTCGACCGTGACGGTATCGCCGCCCCACCGTTCGGCCACAAGCCCGTGGTCGGCCAGCTGCTGCATCACCCGGTTGGGGTCGGCATCTGCCCGGTCAACCTTGTTCAAGGCGATCACGATAGGAACGCCCGCGGCCTTGGCGTGGTTGAGGGCCTCGATCGTCTGAGGCATCACGCCATCGTCGGCCGCGACCACGAGCACGACGATGTCGGTCACCTCCGCTCCCCGGGCACGCATGGCCGTGAAGGCCTCATGACCAGGAGTGTCTATGAACGTGATGACCGCACCGTCCGCCGTCGTGACCTGGTACGCGCCGATGTGCTGGGTGATCCCGCCCGTCTCCCCACCGGCCACGTCAGACTCACGGATGCGGTCGAGCAGTGTCGTCTTGCCGTGGTCGACATGGCCCATGACGGTGACGACCGGAGGCCGCGGCCGCATGAGCTCGTCGCGCTGCTCGTCGTCCTCGCCAAAGTAACGGGCCTGCAGCTCGGCTTCGGTGCGATCGCCTGGGTCCACCAGGCGCACTTGGGCACCGATCTCGGCAGCGAACAACTCGATCATCTCGTCTGAAAGGGACATGGTCGCAGTGACCATCTCTCCCTGCGCGAACAAAAAGCGCACGACATCGGCCGCGCTGCGGTTCAGGCGGGGCGCCAGCTCCTGGGCCGTCGAGCCCCGCTCAACTATTACTTCTCCCTCAGGCACGGGCGCGTGCGACGGGACGTAAGTGGTCGGGCCCTGGGCCTCTAGTTCTTCCCTGCCCTGCTTGCGGCTTCGGGGCCTTCTGGCACCGCCACGCGACCCACCGCGCCCACCGCCCGGACCACCTGTCCGGCCTCCCCGCGGAGGCGGCCCGCCTGCTCCCGGCCGGTAGGCACCCAACCCGCCAATGCCGCCGGGGGCACCCGCCCGGTAGCCACCGCCCGGCTCGCGGCCCGGGGCGCCGGGGCGCGGTCCTAGAGGCCTTGCGCCTCCGGGCCGGGGCGTTTGCGCTCCCATACCTGGGCGTCCTCCGGACATGGGCCGGGCCCCAGGTCTTGGCGGACCGCCGCCCGGGCCGCCAGTCCTCGGGAGACCTCCCGGACCACCTGACCTGGGGGCTCCCATACCACCTGACCGGGCAGGACCTCCGCTCGGGGAGGAACCGGGCCCACCCGACCGGGCCGGCCCGCCCGGGCGCCCTGCCGGCCCTCCGATGCCGCGCCCATCGAACTGACGTCCCCCAGCCAGCCGGCCTCCCGGGCCGGAATGGCCGCGGCCGTCATGGGAGTCTCCAAAGGCAGCGTCCGGGCCCGAGTGAGCACGCCCTTCAGCGTCGGTACCAGCACCAGGACCGCCCCTGGCCGGCGGCGTACCCCGGGAGGCCGGTCCCTGGCTGCCCGAGCGCGCCGAGCTGGCGTAGGAGGCCCCCGGGCGGACGGGCGGCGGCGGTATCGGCCGCCCGGTCTGCGGGGAAAGCGGGCGGCGAAACCCCGGGGGCGGGGGTATGGGCTTACCCGTCATGGGCGACAGTGCTCCGGCTGGTCCGGACGGCATGCCGGCGTGGGGACCTTCCGCCAGGTCCGCGTGCAGGCCAGCGGGGCCAGCGTGCCGGGTAGCCGTCGCGCCGACCTGTTCGCCTACCGTCTGACCTGCAGCTGCACCCGAGCCCGCTCGGGCAGAGGACCGTTGGGCGGAGGAGGCGGCACTGCCACTGTGACCAGCGGCGGGGCCCTCTCCCCGGGTGCCCGGCCCGCTCACGGCCTTGTGGCCTGGCTGAGCGAGAGCCCTACCCGCCGCCTCACCGGTCGCCGCGGTACCTGCCTGGCCCGTTGCCGGTGAAGCCGGAGTGGTTGCTGGTGTGGACGGGGTGGTCGCCGGTGTGGACGGGGCGAGCGCCACGCCCACTGGGGGCACTCGGTCCGCAGCACCCCCCGTCACCCCTTCGTGGTCCAGTGGCGCACCCCGCCCAACCCGCTCACGGGCCGCTACTTCGGCCGCACCAGGGGTGGCCTTGGCGGCTGCGGCCGCAGCCGGGGTGGCCTTGGCGACGCTGGCGGAAGCCGCGACCGAGGTGGCGGCCGCACCCGTGGCCGCCTGACCGGCTACAGCACCACCGCCATGGGTACCCGCAACACTCTGAACCTGAGACCCGCTGCCAACTCGGGCCGCGGGTGCGCTGACGCCAGGTGGCGGCGGTCCCGCCGGCGCGGCGACGCGAGCTTGGCCCGTTGCTCGTGAACCAGCGGCCGGCGCCGACCCGGCCGGAGCAGTTGGGTGCGGCTCCTCCGGCGACCGATCGCGCTTTAGGCCTTCGCGCTCCGCCCTGCGACGAACACGGTCTGCTTGGGCCTCCTCGATGCTCGAAGAATGGCTGGAGACGCCTATCCCCATGGCCAGGCAGAGATCTAGCCCTTCCTTGTTGGTCAGCCCGAGCTCACGCGCAAGCTCATGTACCCGAATCTTCCTAGCCAAGTTGCTCGCTGGTCCCTTTCATCTTCCTCGGTCGCTGCCGGGCGCAGTCACCTGGAAGCAGCACTAGATCCTCCCATGTTTCGCGCTGCTCCTGAGTAGCGCGTCCATGTCGCTTTCCCTAACCGCGGCGCGCAAGGCCCGGCTAAAGGCACTCCTACGTTTGGCCGTGGCCACACACTCTGATTTCGGTTGCCCGTACTCACCTGACTGGCATAGCCACGCGCCCCGCCCGGGCGCCGTGCGGTCGACAACTACCCGGCCACCTGGCGCCAAGGCTACCCTCACCAGCTTATCGGTAGTCTCGCGAACCCGGCACCCGATACAGGTCCGGGTGGGTGTGGCCGTCTACCCCACCTCGCGAGCCGTTTGAGTGGCCTGGCCGGCGCCACCGGAGGCCAAGGCATCGGTATCGGCACCTTCAACTGCTTCGGCGTCGGTGCTGGCAGCTGTGCCTGAAGCAGCTGTGCCCGAAGCATCTGTGCCCGAAGCATCTGTGCCTGAAGCAGCTGTGCCTGAAGCAGCTGTGCCGGTGGCGACGGTGTCGGGCCCAATGACGGCGTCAGGCCCAGTGACCGCCTCGGCCTCCGGCTCGCCGGCTGACTGAGCCTCCCACTCCTCAGCCGAGACGCTTTCTCCACCTTCGGCCGGCTTCCAGACCATGCTGCCCTGCTCGTCCTCGACCCACTCGCCCTCTGCCCATTCCTCGGATGCATAGGCCTGCTCCTCGGCCAGCTGGCTTTCGCTCTTGATGTCGATGCGCCAGCCGGTGAGCCTGGCGGCGAGGCGTGCGTTTTGCCCTTCCTTGCCGATTGCTAAGGACAACTGGTAGTCGTTGACGACGACCATCGCCGTGCCAGAGTCCTCGTCGAGGATGACATCTTTGACCTTGGCGGGCTGCAGGCCACGCATGACGAACTCGCGAGGGTCCTCGGAGTACGGAACGATGTCCACCTTCTCGCCCCGCAACTCGGTCGTCACCATACGCACGCGGGCTCCCCTGGCCCCCACGCAGGCGCCCACCGGGTCCACGTTGGGATCATTGGACCACACAGCGATCTTCGTGCGGTGCCCAGGTTCCCGGGCACAAGCCTTGATCTCGACGATGCCGTTGGCGATCTCGGGCACCTCGAGCTCGAAAAGCCGCCGGATGAGCCCGGGGTGGGTCCTGGAGACGACGATCTGGGGGCCCTTGCTCGTCTTGCGTACTTCGACGATGTAGGCCTTGAGCCTGGCGTTGTGCTCGTAGTGCTCGAAGGGGACCTGCTCCGCCTGTGGCAGCAACGCTTCGACCTTGCCGAGATCGAGCAGGGTATAGCGGTTGTCGCTCTGCTGGATGATGCCCGTCACGATGTCGCCTTCCCGCCCGGCGTACTCCTCGTACTTGCGGTCACGTTCGGCTTCGCGAACGCGCTGGAGGATAACCTGCTTAGCGGTCTGGGCGGCTATGCGGCCGAAGTCCTTGGGCGTGTCGTCCCACTCACGCACGACGTTGCCATCTTCGTCCAGCTCCTGGGCATAGACGCGGATATCGAAGGGATCGAGCTCTATGGTGACGACGGCCTCCTCAGCCGCCCCCGGCATCCGCTTGTACGCCGCCACCAGGGCGTTGGCCAGGGCGTCTAGCAGCACGTCGACGCTGATCCCCTTGTCCTTGGCAACCTGTTGGAGCGCCTCTTGAAATGCGAAGTTGTCCCGCATCAGGCTGCGCCTCGCTCGGCTCTGCCGGCCCGGGGACCGGGCGGCGTGCCCGTCGGCGGCCGGGGCGCGCCAGCCCTTGGCCCGGGCGTGCCAGCCGTGGGCGCGAGAGCCTGGCTGCCGGACCAGTCGAACAAGGTGCGGGCTCGCTCCACCAGGCGGAGCGGGATGTTCAGCTCGACGGGCTCGACCGAACTGACTGAAGAGACGGGGTCGCTCACCAGCGTGACCGTCTCGCCGTCCAACCGCATCAGCGTGCCCTCAAACCGGCGCTCCCCCCCCACGGGTTCGGTCGTTTTGATCATCACCCTCGTGCCGAGCGAGCGGGCGAAGTGCTCAGGGCGCCGCAACCGTCGCTCGAGGCCTGGGCTGGAGACCTCCAAGATGTAGTGGGAACCGGGGACGAGGTCATCGCGCCGGTCGAGCAGGTTTGAAACGGCGCGACTCACTGACGAGATGGTGTCCAGGTCCACCCCTCCGGGGCGGTCAACGAAGACCCGCAGTGTGTTGCCCGAACGCTCGACATCCCAAATGTCCAAACCGGCGGCGCGGACAACCGGCTCCAGTGCCTCGGCAACCTCATCGACGGTACCCATCTCACCTCCTCCTTGCCCTGTACCCTGCTGCGCATACAAAAGCGTGGGCGCCCTGCCAGGCAGGTAGGCCCACGCCCAACACGTCACCCTCGGGCGACAGGTTGTATTATAACCCCGGTCGGCCCCACTGGTCTTGGCCTTGGTTCAGCGCGCGGCGTTCTCACTGACCGGCACCGAGGGATTCACCGCGGCAAGACACCGCCCAGCCGCCTATGGCTAGTCCGAAGTTACGAGGGCTTTGACTCATGAAA
>JAKAWM010000028.1 GCA_021827285.1 Actinomycetes bacterium
CGATCCAAGAGAACCAGCTACTTGGCCCGCCCGGGATCGTTACCGGGGCCCAGCTGGCACCGCCGTCAGTGGTCCGCAGCAAGTCCCCGTTTTCTCCCGGCTCCAGCAAAGCTACCGTGGCGCTGGCCGGCGCCAGCAGGGCGGAGTTGGCCAAACCGGAGCCCGCGTTTGCCTTACCTATGGAAAGACTGGACCAGTGCGCCCCGCCATCAACCGAGCGCAAGGCCTGGGCCTCCATGCCGGTCGGGCATATGGCCCACAGTACAGATGCCGACGCCGCCTCGATCCGGCCGCCGAGACCGGAGAAACAAGGGCTTGAGCCGGTGGCGAACTGCTCCCCGGCGTCGGTGGACATGGCCAGCAATTGGTTGGGTGTATTGGCCGGGGTCGTCACTGAGATCCACAGGTCTGGACCGCGCACCGCCATGTCGGCTACTGGATCGATACCGGGCGGGAACGGCACCGGGAGCGAGGACCAGATGTCCGTCCCCACCGGTGAGCGTTCCAGCACTACCTCGGCACAGCCGTTGCCGTTGCACGAGCCGACCAGGGCGAAGGCATAGCCGCTCCCTGTCCCGAAGCCGAGCAGCTCATGGCCAACCATGAAGCTGGGTTGCGCCCAGTGCGCCCCGCCGTCGTGTGTGTCCCAGAGCCCCCCCCCGCCCCCCGTCGCGAATGCATAGCCGTCGAACTGGTCGGCAAAGCGGATGGTGTTGATGCCGTTGGCGGCCGCGCCCTGGGCGGCCCCGTTGGCAATGGGAGAGGTAGGGGCTGGCAGCCCCACAAAGGTGCTACCCCCATTAGTGGTACGCAGTAGCGAGGTGCAGATGGGGTTGTGACAAGGCGCCGTCCCGAGCACCCAGTACTCGTTGGACGATACGGCGCTTAAGGACACAGGAGAAAAGCCCACGGGCACCGGGCCCCCTGCGGGAACAACGCGGCCCACCGGCTTGCGCTTTGGCACCGAAGTGCTCGACACGGCACCCGTGGAACTGGTGGTGGTGAGCGTTGAAGTGCTGGTCGTGGTATTAGCGTTGGTCACAGCCGCCGGGTGCGCGGCCGCCCCACATCCGGCGCCAACCAACCCGCCCAGGCCGGCAAGGGCCAATGCGGCCCAGATGTTTCTGCGTCTCATACTTCTCCCAACTCATCCCGCGTGCCGCCCAGTTCCCTGGCCGCCCCCGGGCGACTGGGGAGCCCTGCCGAGTGCCGGCCAGCGCAAGTCAATGTACGGCCACCCCCATGTCCGCCAGGGCCTTGAGCTCGCGCCGGAGGTCTGCCACCTCATCTCGGAGCCGGGCCGCGTACTCGAAGCGAAGATCGGCTGCAGCCTCGTGCATCTCGTCTTCGAGGGCGGCGATGAGCCTGGACAGATCCTCCTTCGGCATCCCCGCCAGGTCGCCCCGTCCCCGGCCACCCTGTCCCCGGCCGCTTCGCCGGCCCCGGCCCGCCCCGCCGCGGGCCCCTGCCGCCTCCCGCTGCTCTCCTGGTCCTCGTCCCAGCATGACCAGAATGTCGCTGACCGCCTTACGGATGCTCTGCGGGTTAATTCCGTGCTCGGAGTTGTACTCCTGCTGTAGGCGCCGGCGCCGCTGAGTCTCGGAGATGGCCCGTTGCATCGACTCGGTGACCTCGTCAGCGTACATGACCACCGAGCCGTCCACATTGCGAGCGGCCCGACCGATTGTCTGGATGAGCGAGGTCTCGCTGCGCAGGAAACCCTCCTTGTCGGCATCCAATATGGCCACCAGCGACACCTCGGGCAAGTCGATACCCTCCCGCAGAAGGTTTATACCCACCAAGACATCGAACTCCCCCAGACGCAGGTCCCGCAGGATTTCGATCCGCTGCAGCGTCTCTACGTTTGAGTGCAGGTAACGGACCTTCAGCCCCTGCTCCAACAAGTAATCGGTAAGGTCCTCAGCCATCTTCTTCGTGAGCGTCGTCACAAGCACGCGCCCGCCCGCCTCCACTCGCTTGCCGATCTCGGTCATCAGGTCGTCGATCTGGCCCCGGGTGGGCCGGACCACCACTTCGGGGTCCACGAGCCCCGTCGGGCGCACGATCTGTTCGACAACCTGCGAGGACACCGAAATCTCGTAGTTCGAGGGCGTGGCCGACATGAATATGCACTGATTGACCCGCTGCATGACTTCTTCGTAGCGCAGCGGGCGGTTGTCAGCCGCCGATGGGAGGCGGAAGCCGTGCTCGATGAGCGTCTCTTTGCGGCTGCGGTCTCCGTGGTACTGGCCATGCAGTTGCGGCACAGTCACGTGCGACTCGTCGATCACCAGCAGGTAGTCTTTGGGAAAGAAATCCAGCAGGGTATGGGGGGCGTCCCCAGGGGAGCGCCCGTCGATGTGGCGGCTGTAGTTTTCGATACCGGCGCAGCTACCCACCTCGGCCAGCATCTCGAGGTCGTAGCTGGTGCGCATGCGCAGGCGTTGTGCCTCCAGCAGTTTGCCCTGGCGCTCGAAAAACTGCAACCGCTCAGCCAGCTCCGCCTCTATGCCGGTGATGGCTTTGTTCATCCTCTCGGTGCCGGCGACGTAATGGGTCGCGGGGAAAATGACCACGTCCTCGAGCTGGTCCAATATCTCGCCAGTTACCGGGTCGACGCGGCTGATGCGCTCCACCTCGTCGCCAAACAGCTCCACTCGCAGGATCTGCTCTTCATAGGCGGGATGCACCTCGATCGTGTCGCCCCGTACCCTGAACTTCCCCCGCACCAGGTTGGTGTCGTTGCGCTCGTACTGCATGTCGACGAGGCGGGCGAGAAGGGCGCGCTGGTCACTTTCCATGCCTACGGCCAGCGGCAATATCTGCTGCGAATACTCCTCGGGGGAACCCAGCCCGTATATACACGACACCGACGCCACCACGATCACGTCCCGCCTGGTCAACAAGGCTGAAGTGGCCGAGTGGCGCAAACGGTCTATTTCGTCGTTTATGGAGCTGTCTTTCTCGATGTAAGTGTCCGTAGACGGTAAATAGGCCTCAGGCTGGTAGTAGTCGTAATAGCTCACGAAGTACTCCACCCGGTTGTCCGGGAAAAGCTCGCGCATCTCGTTGGCGAACTGCGCGGCCAGCGACTTGTTGGGCTCGATCACCAGGGTGGGCCGTTGTACCTGCTCTATCGTCCAGGCAATGGTTGCGCTCTTGCCGCTACCCGTAATGCCCAGGAGCGTCTGGAACTTGTCCCCCCTCCTCACCCCCTCGGCCAACCCCGCCACCGCGCTCGGTTGGTCGCCCGCGGGCGACCAGTCTGCGACAACCTTCAGCGAGGGCATACGGTCATGCTACCGGCGGGTACTGACGGTTATCTCCGACCACCTCATCCGGCCTGAGCCAGGCGCGCCAGCCACCCCCACAGTTCGTCGACTGCCGCCTCCAGTTCGGCCCGTGGACCTGCGTTGACAACCACCCGGTCGGCCGCCCCCCGGCGTTCGGCTAAGGCCGGTTGGGCAGCCAGCCGGGCCCTTACGTCCCCCTCCGACATACCTCTCTGCCTGACCGCCCGCTCAATTGCCAATTCCTCCGGCGCCTCTATTAGGACGACGACGTCCAAGCCGTAGCGGGACCGCCGCTCGCGGTTGAGAAGGGGGATCTCGATGACAACGATCCCGTCCGGACAGCGGGCAACCCGCCTGGCCACCTCTTGCTCGATCAGGGGGTGGGTGATGTCCTCAAGCGCCATCCTGGACGCCGGGCCGGCGAAAACGGCCGCTGCCAGCGCACGCCGGTCGAGGGTACCCTCTGGCGAGGCCACGGACGGCCCAAACCGGTCGAGCACGGCACGCTCCCCGTCGCTGCCCGGTGCCAGCACGTCCCTGGCCACCTGGTCGGTATCGACGACAAGAGCGCCGCGGGCGGCCAACGCCCGGCCCACGGTCGACTTGCCCGCTCCCAGGCCTCCCGTGAGCCCTACTCGCAACACGCCCATTGGGGGAGCAAACTAGCCCGCCCCGGGCCCCGCCCTGGTCTCCGGTGGCCCGGGAGGGGCGTACCGTACTAGGCTCCGGGACCCTCGTCCGAGCTGCTCTCGTCCACCAGGCTGGCGCCGGCAGCCGGCGCCGGAGCAGCCTCAGTCCTGCTGCTGCCGGTAGCTGCGGCCGCCAACTCGTCACTACCGCTCACAACTCCGGCCTCCCGGGAAGTTGGCGTGCTGGCGCCGGCCGAAGGGCTAGGACCATCCACCCCGTCGGCGGCTGCCGCGCTGCCCGCCTGAGCCTCGGTCCCCGTCGCGTCGGGGGCGGTTTCGGCCGTGCCGGGACTTGCTGCCGCCTGAACCTGCTGCTCGATGTAGCCTGCCCAGGCGGCCTGGGCTTCCGACTCGGGCTCGAAGGACGTATATGCGGCACCGATGTAATTGCCGTGCTCGTCGTAGGCATGCTCGCCGAAGGCTTCGCGGTACTCGGCCGCCACCTCGCCGCCCTCGGCCGCCTGCTTGATGGACAGGCTGATGCGCCGTCTGGCCAGGTCGATATCGATGATCTTGACCCACAGCTCTTCTCCTGGGGTGACCACCTGATCGGGCTGGTCCACGCGGTGCACCGCCATCTCCGAGATGTGCACCAGGCCCTCGATCCCGTCCCCGACCTGCACGAACGAGCCGAATGGCACCAACTTTGTGACCCGGCCGTAGACCAGCTCCCCCACCCTGTGGGCGTTGGCGAACTCCTGCCAGGGGTCGGTCTGGGTGGCCTTGAGCGACAGGCTGATGCGCTCCCGGTCGAGGTCGACGTCCAGTACCCGGACCGTCACGTGGTCGCCAACCTGGACGACCTGGTTGGGGTGGTCAACATGCTTCCAGGAAAGCTCGGACACATGGATCAGCCCGTCCATGCCGCCGAGGTCAACGAAGGCACCGAAATTGACGACCGACGAGATGACACCCTTGCGGACCTCCCCCGGCTTCAGGTTGGTCAGGAACTCGTCGCGCTGCGAACGTTGGGCCTCTTCGAGGAAGGCGCGCCGGGACAGGACCACGTTGTTGCGGTTTTTGTCCAGCTCGATGATCTTGGCATCCAGCTCCCGGCCAATGTAGGGCTGTAAGTCCCGGACCCTACGCAGCTCGACCAACGAGGCAGGCAGGAAGCCCCTGAGGCCGATGTCCAAAATGAGCCCGCCCTTTACCACCTCGATCACCGGCCCTCGCACGGTGCCGTTGCGCTCCTTCACGGCTTCGATCGTCCCCCAAGCCCGCTCGTACTGGGCGCGCTTTTTGGACAGGACCAGGCGCCCCTCCTTGTCTTCTTTCTGCAGGACGAGCGCCTCGATCCGGTCGCCGACCGTGACCACATCATGCGGGTCGATGTCGTGGCGGATGGACAGTTCGCGGGCCGGGATGACGCCCTCCGACTTGAAACCTATGTCGAGCAGCACCTCGTCCTTGTCCACCTTTACGACCGTGCCCGTGACGATGTCGCCGTCATCGAACTCGACTATCGTCCCCGCGATGGCCTCTTCGAGCGACGTGTCACCCAGGTCGTCGGAGACGACCTGGCGAGGCGTGTAGGCGCCCGACTCGTCGAAAGTACCCATCTCAGCAGCCTGCCCGTTCTCGCCGAGGGCGTGGGTGGAGGGTTCCTGGGGGGTGGTGTCAGACATGTTGTTCGGGGACTTCCTTATGATTGGATTAGCCTTGAGCGGGCGCTTCACCCGCGGGGAGCATCCTACACCGTCGTCGGCCAGCCGCCCTTTCGCCCCCCCGGCAGCAAACCCGACAGGTTCATCCCTTGGCTTCAGCCCAGCTGTCACCCCAAGAGAGGTTGACCTCGAGCGGCACCCTCAGGTCTGCCGCTCCCCGCATGGCCTCCAGGGTCAACTCGGCCGCGACCGGCTCCTCCTCCGGCGGCACCTCAACCAGGACCTCGTCGTGCACCTGCAGTACCAACCTGCTCCGGAGCCCTCGCTGCTCCAACCTGGAGTCGAGGCGGACCAGCGCCACCTTGAAAATGTCCGCCGCCAAGCCCTGTATGCCGGCGTTCATGGCCTGGCGTTCCCCCGCCATGCGCACCTGGTAACGCTGAGAGGCAAGCTCGGGTATGAGCCGGCGACGGCCAAACAGCGTCTCTGTGTAACCCTTATGGCGCGCTTCGGCCACCACTTCGTCCATGTAGGCGCGCACGCGTGGGAAGTTCTCAAAATACGACTTCAGTATTTCGGCCGCCTCTTCGACCGGGATGGACAGGCGCTGCGATAGGCCGTAAGCCTCCATCCCGTACGCCAGGCCGTACGAGACCATTTTTGCCTTCGAGCGCATAGCCATGGTCACCTCGCCTGCGTCCACCCCGAAAATACGCGCCGCCGTCATCCGGTGGATGTCGGCACCGCTTGTGAAGGCCTCGATCAGGCCGGGGTCTTCGGCCAAGTGAGCGATCACCCGCAACTCGATCTGGTTGTAGTCAGCGACCAGGAGCCTCATGCCCTCGGCGGGGACGAACACCCGGCGAAGCTGGCGGCCTTCATCGCTACGGACGGGAATGTTGTGCAGGTTGGGAGCATCCGATGACAAACGGCCCGTGCGTGCCACGGTCTGGTTGAACGTCGCGTGGATGCGACCGTCAGGCCCCACTTCGGCGAGGAGAGCGTCCGTATAGGTCGAGCGCAGCTTTTCGACCTCGCGGTAGCGCAAGATGGCGGGGATGACCGGGTGCTCCTCCCGCAGCTTTTCCAGGGTCTGGTTATCGGTTGAATAGCCGGTCTTCGTCTTCTTGCCCGGCGTCAGGCCGAGCTTGTGGTAGAGCACCTCCCTCAGCTGCTGGACAGAGTTGACGAGGAATTCGGTGCCTGCCAGTTCGTGTACCTGACGCTCAAGCGTTCGGGCCTCCTCGGCGAGCACCCGACTAAGCCGGGTCAGCTCCGCAACGTCCACCCGGATACCGACCAGTTCCATGCGAGCCAGCACCCTCACGAGTGGGCGTTCAACCTCGTCGAACAGCTTGGACATCCCCCGCGACGCCAGGGCAGCCGAGATGGGAGCTACGAGACGGGCGACGGCGACAGCTCGCTGGGCGCCCTGCTCCGCGGGGTCAGTAGCCGTCCCCGATAGATCAAGCTGGCCGGCTGGTGTCGTACCGGGGGAGGGCAAGCTCACACCCGTGTACCGCGGTGCCAGATCCTCGAGCAGGTACTGGTCCCCGGCTGGGTCAACCAGGTAGGCAGCGATGGCCGTGTCCAGTACCAGGTTGCAAAAGTCGATACCAACTTGCGCCAGCGACCGCATTAGGGGCTTGGCGTTGTGAGCCGACACGCCTGCCCCCGGCACATGTCGGTGGCCGAGGAGCTCGGCCAGGGTGTCACGGAGGCGGTGGTCTCCGAAAAGTTCCGCGGGGAGCCATACGGCGGCTCGCACCTCCTGCGCTTCGTCGCCGCTCAGCTCGGGCGCCAGGGGGGCAAACGCCAGCCCGACCAGCTTTGAGCGGCCTTCGCGCCCCTCCCAGGCGCCGGCCATCGCCAGGGACGTACCTGTGGTCATCCAAGCCCGGAGGCACTGGACGGCGTCGTCGGCATCGGCCAAGCGCTGGATGGCGACGGCTATCTCCCTGACCGGCCGAGCAGGCCTGGCCCCGAGGTCCTTTTTCTCACCTTCCCGGCCAGTGGCCTCGACAAAACGGTCCCAGAGAGCCCGGAACTCCAAGAAGTCGAAAAGCCGCCGCAGTTCACCTAGGTCCCAGCCGCCTAGCCCAGCCGAAGTGGGATCCAGGGACACGTCCACGTCCCGCACCAGCGGCGTGGCCTGGATGTTGGACCGGACGGTAGCCTCGCCGGCCACGAGAGCCTCCCTAAGGCGAGGCGTCAGCTCCCCGAGGTGGGAGTAGACACCGTCGAGGCTGCCATAGGTGGTGATGAGCTTGGCCGCCGTTTTCTCCCCCACTCCCGGCACTCCTGGGAGGTTGTCCGACGGGTCCCCGCGCAAAGCGGCAAACTCGGCGTACTGGCGAGGCGTCACGCCGGTGCGCTCCATGATCCCGGCTTCGTCGTACAGGGCGTAATCGGAGACACCGCGCCGGTTGTACAGCACTTTGATGTAAGGGTCTTCCACCAGTTGGTAAGTGTCGCGGTCACCGGTCACTATCACCACGTGATCCCCGGCGGCGGCCGCCTTCGTGGCCAAGGTGGCGATCACGTCGTCGGCCTCATAACCAGGGGCCTCGACCACCGGCACGGCCAAGGTCTCTACCAGCTGGCGCACCAGCCCCAGCTGCTGGCGGAGTATGTCCGGTGCCTCCGACCGGGTGGCCTTGTACCCGCTCACCAACCCGTGCCGGAACGTTGGCTCGGGCCGGTCAAAAGCCACCGCCAACTGGTCAGGATGATGGTCCTTTATCAGGTTGACCAGCATCGATGTGAAGCCGTACACGGCGTTGGTCACCTGGCCGGAAGCTGTAGCGAGATCGGTGGGGAGGGCGAAGAACGCCCTGTAAGCCAACGAGTTGCCGTCCAGCAGCATCAAAAGGGCCACCCGTCAAGTCTGCCACCGGCCGGTAGTGACTGCGTCCACGGATCAGTGACGAGGAGGCTCGGTGCCCGCCTTCCCACCCCACGGCTCTTTTGGAGGGCCGGGTGCCCGCCAGCTGATCGAGTGACCCTCTTTCCTAAGTAAGGTCTTTAGTCCCTCGTTAGGGTTCTCAAAGACCCAGTGTCGTCCCAGCTAGGCCGGGGTACGCTCGCTTCATGCCGAATGGTATACATCCCCCAATTGAGCAGTACCTGGAGGCGATATACAACCTCGAAGAGGAGGGCGGCCACGTCATTCAGGCTCGCCTGGCCGAGCGGGTTGGTCACTCCGCCCCCACCGTCTCCGAGATGGTGCACCGCCTCCGAGAGAGCGGCTACGTCGATGTCCAAGGGCGCGACCTTTCGCTCACCGAGGCCGGCCGCCAGCTCGCCACCAGCGTCATACGAAAGCACCGGTTGGCCGAACGCCTGCTCGCCGACGTCCTGGGCCTGGCTTGGCACAAGGTCCACGAGGAAGCCGACCGATGGGAGCACGTTATCTCCGACGAGGTCGAGGCTCGCTTGATCGAGGTCCTGCACAACCCCGCCACCTGCCCGCATGGCAGCCCCATCCCCGGGTCCGGCACGCGTGTGCCTCCCGGCAAGAAAATGACCGACGTGCAGGTAGGCGACCGGGTCCGCCTCACCCGGGTCACCGAGATGGTGGAGATCGACCACGATGCCCTCACTTACCTAGACCAGCACGGCTTTATCCCAGGCAAGCAAGCCACCGTCGCCGCCATGGGCCCCGATGGCACCATCGTGCTCGAGGTCGGCGACGGGACGGTCGCCCTGGGCGCGGCGCTTTCCAGCCAGCTCTTCGTGGAAGTGCTACCAGCCCCAGCCTTAGCCGGCCTGTAAGCTCCGGGCCGTCCTGACCGCGGCACCGCCCGACCGCCGGCTCACCCCCACCTCCCCAAAACCGCCCACAGCCGGCCGGGCGTGCCTACCCGCTCTCTTCCAACGACGAGGTCAACAGGTCGTAGGAAGGGTTGATCATCACGAGCTCTCCCTTCCTCTGGGCGACCGTGCCTTCCACCACGAGGCGCGTGCCGGGCTCCAGCCCAGCGATCTCGCGCCTCCCCAGGAACGCCACCACCAACCGTCCCGTCCCGTCGGTGAGGCTGCACTCCAACGTGGGTGCCGTGCCCCAGGGCTTTATGACCATCGAGCGCACTCGGGCCACGACTTTGGCATGTTGGCGGGGCTGAAGCTGGTTGACCCGGACGCTCCCGGCCAGGGCCGCCTGCAGGCCAAAGGTGTCTCGTTCGACTGGTCCAGCCTCAGGTGAGCTAGGCAGGGCGAGGCCGGTGTCGGAGGTTCGCACTTGCTCGGACGGCTTGACCTCCCCCGTTTCAGCCGCTGGCCCTGGCTGGCGCAGCCGGTGACGGCGGGCAGCCAAAGCAGCGCTCACATCGAAGGGGACGATGGTGGCGTTAACGTGGGGCAGCCGGCTGACCGCGGCGGCAATGCGCTCGGCGGTTTGATCATGGAGGAAACGGCCCGCCAGAGTGCTGTAGGCGCGTCGCGGTAGGAGTAGGGACACCTCAGTCTGGCCGTCTCCGGCCTCTTCGTGCGCCAGTTGCATGCAAGCCCGCACCACCCGCCGGTCCTGGCACTCGATGGTCTCCAGGGGCAACCCACCAGTGCTCAGACGGCCCCAGCTCTCGTTCAGCTCTCGGGCCCGTTCAACGTCCACGACGAAATGCACGGCTCGAAGAGCATCCACCGAAAGCGTCCGGGCGTACTGGACGGCCCGGGCCGTGGCCAGGTCGACCCGGTCGACCAGGACAAAGGCCACATGCCGGCGCAAAGCTCCGGTCTCGCGGACACCTAGTACGGCCGTACCCGACCCGAGGATCTCGTCCTCCTCCCGGTACTCACGGTTAAGGCGGATGAGCACCGGCACCCCGACCAAGAAGATGGCCAGGACGGCCCAGGCGCCTTGGGTGAACTTGGTTACCAGGAAGATCAGCACGACTGCGAACGAACAGATGGCTGACGCGGTGTTGATGGCTGCCTTGTACCGCCAGCCTTTACGCCGGTAGGTGAGGAAGTAGCGGACCAGGCCCGCGCCCGCAAAGGTGAACCCCGTGAAGACGCCGATGGCGTAAACGCCGATCAGGGCGTCCAGGTTGGCGTCGGTCACGGCCAGCAAGGTCATGGCCAGGATGGCCAGGGCGATGATCCCGTTGGAAAAAACGAGCCGATGGCCCCGCTTGGTCAGGACGTGAGGCAGGAAGGCATCTTCGGCCACGAAAGAAGCCAGGAAAGGAAAGCCGTTGAAGCTGGTGTTGCCTCCTGTCCACAGGATGAGCACCGTCGCGAATTGCACGTAGTAGAAGACGGTTGAGCCGGTCAACCCGTGACCGAACACCGCCCTCACCTCCTGGGAGACAACCGTCGGAGTGCCGTGCACATACGGGATGGCGTGGGTCCAGTGGGCAAGCATTGTTATGCCGAGCACCAGGGCCCCCAGGATGACGGCCAGAAACCCCAAAAGCCTTCTGGCGTGGCGACCTTCGGGGGGCCGCAATATCCCGACGCCGTTCGAAATGGCTTCCAGTCCGGTCAGGGACGATCCGCCGTTGGCGAACGCCTTTAAGAACACAAAGACCGAGGCTCCCAGCAACAGCCCGCCCCCGGTGCCGGTGCCGATCGAGACGTGGTGCGCCTGCCAGGTACCGGGGCCGTAGACCGGTAGCCGCGGCCCGACGGCGGCGCGCACGACCCCGGCGACCACGGTCAAACCGGCACCAAGCACGTAGAGGTAGAGCGGGAGCGCGAACAACCGGCCCGCCTCCCGGATCCCCCGAAGGTTGCCCCAGAGCATGATGAGCACGACACCGAGGGTTAGCCACAAGACATAACCAGCCAGAGGGGGGACAGCTGAGGCCAGTGCGTCGGCACCGGCGGCTATTTGGACGGCCACCGTAACCGTGTAGTCCACCAGCAGCGCCACGGCCGCCACCTGGGCCACCTTGACCCCGAAGTTCTCCCTGGCCACCACGTAGCTCCCGCCTGCTCTCGTGTAGACCATGACCACTTCGCGATAGGACAGCGTGACCAGCAGCAATACCGCCAGGATGACCGCCGTTACCCCGATAACCAGGTTGAAGGCAGCCAGGCCTATGGCCGGCACCAGGATCACGAGCATCTCCTCGGTTCCGTAGGCCGACGAAGAGGTGCAGTCGGGCGCCAGCACGCCCAGCGCCACAGGTTGGGCTAGCCGTTCCTCGCGCAGCTGCTCACTGACCAGTGGTTTGCCGAGCAGCGTCCGCTTCAGCCGGTAGGTAGGAGTCTCGGGCAGGGTGCCGAGCGCCTGGCCTGCCTCGGTGTCGAGCGCTGACAAGTTACTTAGGGCCGTCGCCCTGCGCAGGGCGCAACCCGTCTGCCAGGACCCTCCGCGCCACCTCTTTCATACCGCAACGCTCGTCCATGGCCCGCCGCTGGATCCACCGGAATGCCTCTGGCTCCTTCATGTCCAGCTCGTCCATCAGCACCCCCTTGGCCCGCTCGACCTCCCGCCTCGTCGCCAACCGTTCTTCTAGGTCTTTGACCTCCTCCTCCAGGGCCTTCATCTCCTCGAAGCGCCCAAGCGCCAACTCGATGGCCGGAACGAGGTCCTGGCGTTGGAACGGCTTCACCAGGTAGGCCAGCACCCCGGCCTCCCGCGCCTTGTCAACGAGCTCCCTTTGGCTGAAGGCCGTTAGGATGAGCACGGCGGCCAGGCGAGCGGCCGTTATCTCCGCGGCCGCGCTCAGGCCGTCGCCTCCGGGCATCTTGATATCTAAGATGGCCAGGTCAGGGCGCCGGTCACGCACCAAGTCGACTACCTCGTCCCCGCGCCCTGTCTCCCCGACGACCTCGTAACCCTCCTCCTCCAAAGTTTCGCGAAGATCCAGGCGGATGAGCGCCTCGTCCTCAGCTATCACCACTCTTGCGCCCACATGCTCCTCCGAAACGTCTTGGTTACCAGGCAAGCACCCGGGCCGCCCGCTTGCCAACGCAGCCGCGGACCGCTGAAAGTGCTGCGTTCGGGAGCCCTCCCCCGTTTGGCGCGCCTAACGGCGACCGTGGCCCCGGCAATGCGTAGCGGCCACCGGGCGAAGGTTCCCTGCCCTTGCACTAGTCACAGCTTTTCTAGCAGCTCATCTATCTCCGCTTCGAGCCGGCGAACCTGGCCAGCCAAGTTCTGGCG
>JAKAWM010000029.1 GCA_021827285.1 Actinomycetes bacterium
CCCGACGAGACTACTTGGGAAGTAGGCGACCGCCGCGAACTGGTCGTTGGCCTGGAGGATGAGGTACCGGAAGACTGGCTCGGTCCTGGCCTTGACGCCGGGGCGGCAGGCGGCCTGGTCGTCACAGAGGTCGATGCTGCCTCATGTTTGGTGGGCGCCTTGCCTTGGGGGAGAGCCAGGGAAAGGCCCAGACCGGCCGCCGCCAGCAAGTCGATCACAGCGAGGACGATGACGGCACGAGCTATCCGGCCACCGGTTGCCTTGGCCACAGTCTTGCTCCTTTCCCGTGGCCCTTTCCTACCCGATAGTCTCCCTCCTTTGATGCATTTGTTGGCAGGCGGCCGGGTACGTCCCGGGTCAAGGCGCCAGGGTCAAGGCGGCAGGGTCAAGGAGCCAAAGCCACCGCGCTGCCTGCCGCCAAGTCGTGGCGTGAAGCACGGATAAGGACAACCGATAGCACCATGGCCAAGGCCAGGATCGACCCGCTCACGGTGAACCCAGTCGCGTAGCCGTGTATTGGCGCCAGGGCAGGCGCCAAAACCCCCCGGTGCGCCGCCAGGTAGCCGGCGGCCGCCGAGGCGTAGACCGTGTTGAGCAGGGCCGTTCCCAGGGAGCCTCCGACCTGTTGGGTGGCGTTGACCAGGGCGCTGGCCACGCCCGCGTCGTGCGGCGCCACCCCAATGAGCGCCGTGCTGCTGAAGGGCACGAACACAAAGCCGAGGCCGACGCTCACGACGATCTCCGACGGCAGGACGTGAGCGACGTAGCTCGTGTGCAGGCCGATCTGGGTGAACCAAGCCAGTCCCAAGGCGGCCATCAACAGCCCACCGGCCATCAGCACGCGGGGGCCAAGCCGGGGTAATAGCTGGCTCGCCAGGGCAGCCGAGACGATAATGCCGCCTGAGAAGGGCAGGAAGGCGAAGCCGCTCTTCAGTGCTGAGTAGTGCAGTGTCAGCTGCAAGTAGAAGGTGAGGAACAGGAAGGTCCCGAAGAGGGCCAGCCCGACTAGCAAGGAGGCCAAGAAGGAGCCACCCCGGTTGCGATCGAGCACCACCCGCAGGGGCAGGAGGGGGGCGCTGGAGCGACGCTCCACGGCGACGAAGGCGCCAATGAGCACGATGGCAGCGACCAGGAGGAGCACCGTGGCCCCTGACCCCCAGCCATCGCTTTGGGCTTTGGTGAAGCCGTAGACCAGGGACAACAACCCGAACGTGATCAGCAGCGCGCCGGGTACGTCGTAACGTCGCGGGCCTTCGGCCCGGCTCTCGCGCACCTCACGCGACGCCGCGACAGCGGTGACCACGGCGATGGGGACATTTATCAGCAGGGTCCAACGCCAAGAGGCGTATTGGGTGAGCAGGCCGCCCAGGACCAGCCCGATGGCGGCCCCCCCGCCAGCCACCGCGCCGTAAACCCCGAAGGCCTTGGCTCGCTCACGGGCCTCGGTGAAGGTCACCGTGAGCAGCGATAGCGAGGCGGGAGCCATCAGTGCGGCGAAGGCCCCCTGCAGGGCGCGGGCGCCAAAAAGCATGCCGCCGTTGAGGGCCAGGCCCCCCAAGGCGGACGCTCCGGCGAAGCCGAATAGGCTCAGGATGAAGGTCCGCTTGCGGCCCGCGAAATCGGCGATACGGCCCCCGATCAGCAACAGCCCGCCGAAGGTCAAGGTATAGGCGGTCAGGGCCCACTGCCGGTTCTGCAGGGAGATGTGCAGCGCACGCTGGGCGGAGGGCAGGGCGATGGTCACGACCGAGGCGTCGAGCACGATCATCAGCTGGGCGAGGGCGATGATGAACAGCGCCTTGAAGCGCCGCGGATCAAGCTGGGCCAGGGCCTCGGCGGGTGGGGCCTCAGTTGTTAGCGTCATTGTTGCAGGCATAGGTCCTCCAGGTCGGCGCGTTGGGTTGGCTAGGGGGCTAACCGTGGCCAGGGGTTAGGGACGGACCGGGCTCTCGCCCGTCGTCGGGTGGGTGGTGCTATGTCCGGGTACCACTATACGGAACCAACGTTCCGATTGGCTAGGAAATTTCGGGAACCCGAAGATGCGCCCGCCGGTGGCTCTTACTGGACAACGGCAAAGGAGGCTAAAGGCTTCCCGTTCCACTGGCACGGGCGTGCGCTGGCCGCCCGCCACTGGCGTGCGGGTGGGTAAGCTGACCGGGCGGGTGTCCTAGGGTGCGAAGCAGGATGCCGGACCAACCTTTCTTTGACCCCGGGGCTGGCGGCCAGACCGCCAACCGCGCCCTGTTGTCTGCCAAGTCCATGGAGCTCGTAGACGGTGCCGTCATCGACCTGCTGACGTCCCATGTCAACGGGCTGGTGAGGGCCGCCTGCTGGGAGGAGCTGGACGCCCTGCGTCATGCCTGCCGTCGATCGTCCGAACGGGGCAAGCAGCTATGGGCGGTCGCTGCCTATATCGAGTACCGGCTGTGCCTCGAGGCCCCGGGGCCGTGGGCCGCGCAGGTCCTCGAAACCGCCTCGGGGCGGTTTGCCTTAGGGCCCCTACCCGAAGTGGCCGCGTCCCGGCATAGCTGGGATGAGCTGGCCCCTCACCTTCATCCCACCCCGCAGGCGGCGATGGTGGCCCACGAGCGCGCCCTCAGGGGCGAGGACCTCACCCAGGACCCGCTCGCCCGCACCCTGCCTGAACTGCTCGACCTGCCCCTTCGCGGGGAGCCCTGGGAGCCGGCGTACGCCTTGGCCCGCTACGACGTTGACAAGGTGGAGGTGCCTGAGCCGCCGATGCCCCGGCTCCGCCCACTGCCCGCCACCAGCCGCCCAGGACTGGGACGCCCCGTGCCCGGCGGGACTGCCCGCCTGCCCCCGTCCAGCCTCGGGCCGGACGACGTCTCCACCGCCTTGGAAGATCTGGCCGTCACCTGGGCGAGCGAGTCCAACGGACGTGTCGAGTCGGTAGCTGTAGGAGGTGCGGCCCTCGACGCCATCAGTGCGCTGGGGGCAAAGCCCCGGGAAATGGTGGAGCTTTCCCCAGAGATGGCTCTGGCCGTAATGGCTTGGACGGCGGCCAGCGGCGGAGCCCATGGGCGCCGGCGCGGCGCCGCGCCCGGCCGCTTCGGGGCCTGGGCGGTGCTGGCCGCGCTGGCCGGGGTGCCGGAGCACTGGGCCGGTCATGCCGCCCGCTTGGCGGACGCGGCGACCTCTGCTAGCTGGTACGCGTGGGGAAGCGGGGAGCCGGTCACCGGCTGGTCCCTGCACCTGGCCGTCGAGGCGGGGCGCGGTCCCAAACGAGGGAGATCTTACGTGGTCAGCGCGCTCGACGCGTTCTGATGCCGCCGGGCCGTCAATTGTCAGCGGCCAGCAGCGCCGGCCCGGTGCTACCACGGACCACCAGCTCCGGATGAAAGAGCAGCTCACCGTGGGGTATGGGGACACCTTTCAGTTCGTCGAGGAGGGCTCGGACGGCCGCTTCACCCATGGCCCGGACGGGCTGGCGGACCGTGGTGAGGGGCGGCTCGGTAAAGCTGATCAGGAAAGAATCGTCGTAGCCGATGACTGATAGCTGGTCCGGCACTTTCAGGTCCCTCGATTGGACAGCCCGGATCGCTCCCAGAGCCATCAGATCGTTGGCGCAGATGATGGCGGTCACGTGGGAGTTGAGGAGACGCAGAGCTGCTGCCCGCCCGCCTTCGACCGTGAAGAACGAGACCTCCACTAGGCCGGAAGCGTCCACCTGGACGAGCTCCTTCATCGTACGCACGAACGCATCACGCTTCAACACACTGGGCCTGTAGCGGAGAGGACCGGTGGCCAAACCGATGTTGCGGTGACCAAGTGCTACCAGGTGGTTGAGCGCAACCCGCATGGCGGCCTCTTCGTCAGCAGAGATCGAGGTCACCGGGAGGCCGGCCAGGTACCCGTTGACCAGGATGATGGGTAAGCCCGATTGCACTAGCGACCGGTAGCGCGAATGATCGGCGGACATGTCGGCATGCACCGCCGAGACGAAGATGATCCCGTTGACGCCCCGTTCCATCAGCATGTCGACATACTCGTCTTCAGGCACGCCCCCCGCTGTCATGGTGCACAGGATCGGCGTGTAGCCGTGGTGGGCTAGTGCACTCTCGATCACCTGGACGAAAGCAGGGAACACGGGGTTGCTCAGCTCGGGCACTATCAGGCCCACCAGGCCGCTGCGGTGCCTTGGCAACTTACGGGGCCACTCGTAGCCGAGAAGGTCCAAGGCGGCACAAACGGCCTGACGGGTGTCCTTGGCCACGCCAGGCTTGTCGTTGAGCACCCGGCTTACCGTTGCCTCACTGACCCCGGCTACAGCGGCGATGTCCCGGAGGCGCAACCGGGGCGAGCCCAGTTGGGGATCGGCTGCCACCTCCCCCACGACGCGTCGCGCCGCCCTCTCGGCTCGCATGTGGGCAACCTCGCCGTTGCTCACATGACCTCCCATATTTGAGCCATGGGCCCGTCGCCTGGAAGCGTCACCTTCCCATCATGCACCCTTAGCGCGGCGCCGCCGAAGTAATTGTGTGCCTCGCCCGAGCACCCGACGGCCGTCGCATCAATGACAATATCGGGGCCGGAAGCGCGCGTCAACAGGATGAGCATCCGCTGGCCCGGCGCTTCGCGCAAGTACACTAGCGCGTCGTCCCCGACATGAACCCAACGGAACCCTCCAACACTCAAGGCCAACGAGGACTTACGCAGGGCGATCAGCTCTTTGTAGGTCTTCCACGTCTCGCGGTCCCAATTCTCGGTCCTGTCCCACGGGAACGGCTTTCGGGACCCCTCCCCAGTGGCTCCCTGGAGCCCGATCTCGTCACCGGAGAAAACCATCGGGATCCCGGGGAAACTGAACAGTAGCGCGGCGCCTACCCTCACGGCAGCAGGGTCCCCGGTCACCGTCCGGATGCGGGGCGTATCATGAGAACACAGCAGGCTGAAGTGATGGGTCGCGACCCGCCATGGCACGCGCCCCAGGAACTCGGCCAGGTTGCGTGCGACGAGCCTGCCCGAAGTGCGAGGAATTTCCACAGGTTGGCCCAGGAACATGATGTTGCTGTCCTTAGGGGCTAGCCAAGCCCAGGCTGGTTTGGTAAAGCCAGCATAGTTCATTACGCCGTGCCAGCCGTCGCCAAGTACCTCGTGCGTGAAATCATGACCGTACTCGGCGATCAGTAGAGGTTCGGGACTTGCTGCCGCCATTGCCGAGCGCATAGCCCGTGCGATCGCAGGGTTGAAATCGTCAAGTCCATAGCGGCCTGTCATGTTGGCGACGTCGATCCGCCAACCATCGAGACTATAGGGAGCCTTTAGCCACCGGGCCGTGACTGAGCCCGGTCCGCTGATAAGGCGCTCCCAGAGCGCTTGGCTCGTATAATTGAACTTGGGCAAGCTCGGGTAGTCGTACCAGCAGGCATAACCAGGCGTACCCTCCTTCCAGTAATAGAAACCTCTTTCGGGGGCTGAGGGATCCGCTTGGGCGGCCTTGAACCACTCGTGGTTGGAGCCGCAGTGATTGGTGGTGAGGTCTCCCAAGAGGCGGATCCCTCTGTTATGGGCAGCGGCAGCCAAAGATGCCAGCGCCCGGTCCCCGCCGAGCAGTTGGTCCACGGCCCCGAATGTCTCGGCATCATAACGGTGCACCGACGTTGCTGGGAAGAAGGGTGTAAGGTAAATGACGTTGGGCCCGAGATCTTGCACATAGCCCAATTGTGCTTCGATGCCCGGGAGGTCGCCCCCGAATACCTGGGTGGCGGCCTCCCCGTGCTCAGCGACCGAGGTCTCGTACCAGTCACAAGGCACGGCCCATGCCGGCAGGTCGCGCCGGGCCCGGGAGGCGGCGAAACGATCGGGGAAGATCTCGTAGACCACAGCCTCCTTCGCCCAAGCGGGGGGCGGGGCAAAGGTGGTGAGCCGGAAGTCTTCGTCGTCGGTGACCTCGTGCTCGTGGCTGCCGGTGCCGTTGAGCCAACTGTACCTGCGGTGCTCGCGCCGGAGCAGGAACCGGTAGGACGTCACCGGGTTGTGCAACTCGACCTCGGCTTGCCACCAGCACTCCCCGTTGGCCGTCCTGTCTGCCTTGGCCTCGACGAAGTGCGGCTCGCCGTCCCGCAGGAACCGGACGTACACACTGCTGACGCCGGCGTCAACTGAGACCCTGGCGCGCAAGCTCACCTTGTCGCCGAGGTCAGGCACCTGGTTGTCTACGTAAAGGGCAGAGCCGTCGTGGTGCGCCCCGTCGATAAGGGTCATTTCAGGTCTTGACCGCGCCCTTGATCAGGCCGCCTGCGAGATAGTTCCGCAAGAGGAAAAAGAGCGCCACGACCGGCACCGTCATCATCAGGGCACCGGCGGTGAACATGCCGAAGTTGTAGTTGCCACTGTACGGGTTGCCCAATTGGAACAGCCCAACGAGTAGGGTCTTGATCCCGTTGCTCGACGCGAGGAACAAGTTCGCGAATATGTACTCGTTGAGCGTGCCGACAAACGCCAATATGGCGGTCACGACAAGGATCGGTGCCGCTAGGCGCAGGATCACCATGAAGAAGATCTGAGCGTGGCTAGCGCCGTCTATTTTCGCCGCCTCGTCGAGGTCGATCGGGATGGTGTCGATGTAGCTCTTGGTCAGCCACGTGTTGAGGCCCATGGCGCCGCCCAAGTACACCAGTACTAGGCTCACTCGGCCAGGCGCCAGCATCGGGAATACGTTGCCGGCGGCAGCAGACATCCGGTACAGGGCGATCACAGCCAGAAATGATGGGAACATCTGGATCAGCAGCACCGCCAGTAGCCCCGCTTTGCGGCCGGCAAACCTCATGCGCGAGAAGGCGTAGGCCGCGAGGCTGGAAATGAAGATGCTAAGGAACGTGGAGACGGTGCAGATCACCAGAGAATTGACGACCCAGTCCCAGAACGGGTACTCCTTGCTGGCCAGCAGAGTAGTGAAGTTGTGCGTGCTGGGGTGGGTGGGCACGAAAGAGAGCCATCCCCTCACGCTGCTGTTCAAGTTGCCACTGGGGTTCAGGGCCGTCTGGAGCAGGTACAAGATGGGAAAGAGCGCGAACGCGGCCGCGACGAGCCCGATGGCGTGGCGCCAGCCGAGTTGGACCAGCCACTTCCGAAATCGGCTCCTCCCTCTGTACGCAGGGTCGCCGGTACTTAGAGTGGCACTGGAGCGGGACGGCGCGAGGTTGGTGGTCATTATGTCATCGTCCTAAAGGCTTGCGTCCGGCGAAGCCCCGATACCGAGATCGCAGCGACCAGTATAAACAAGAGAACGGACAAGGCCGCGCCGAAGCCGTACTCGTGCGACACCGCGTTGAAGGCGAGCCTGTATGTGTAGGTGATGACCAGGTCCGTCGACCCCGCCGTCACCGAGTTGTAAGTGAAAGGCCCACCGCCGGTCAAGAATTGGATCAGGTTGAAGTTGTTGAAGTTGAAGGCGAAAGAGCCGATAAGCAGCGGCTCCACGGTGACCAGCAGCAGGGGGAACGTCACATGGCGGAAGGCCCGGGCACCGTTACAGCCGTCAACCTGGGCAGCTTCGACAAGATCGGAGGGGATGGACTGGAGGACACCCATGCTCACGAGGAACATGTAGGGGAAGCCGAGCCAGAGATTGGTGACCAAGACGACGAACTTGGCCGTCCACGGGTCTTCGACCCAGCCCACGTGCACGTGCAGGAGGTTGTTGATGAGACCGAACTGTTTGTTGAACATAGTGGCCCAAACGAGGATCCCTACGAAACCGGGAACGGCATAGGGCAGAAGATATACCGACCTGTAAAAGTTCCTTCCCCGCAAGCGGTGGTGATTGAGGACGACGGCAAGGAACAGGCCAACGGCGAAGGTCCCGCCGACCGACAGCAGCGCGAAGACAAAAGTCCAGGCGAGGATCTTGAGGAACGGGCCGCGAATGGTGGGGTCGGTCACGATGCTGGTGTAGTTCCGCGCACCTAGCACAGCTTCGAAGCCGGTTGGCAGGGGTTGACCAGAACCCTTGGTCGGGACGAATGTCCCGTTTACAGCTTTGTAAATCACTCCGGAAGCACTGATGAGCTCGTCGGCACGTTGATCGTACCTCAACGTAGCCTGTTCGACTTGCGCGGTTGTGATATCAACCGAGCGGATGAACTTGCCATGACCGACCGGCACCGAGTATTGCGCGAAGCGGGGGCCCAAGTTGTTGACTTCTATGGGGTTGAGAAAACTCCAACCGGGCGCGACAGTGACCTGGCCAGTAGGCGCCAGTGTGAGCCCGCGGGGTGAAACGGGCTTCAACCCGGTGGTCGTCCCCAAGAAGACCTTGCCATTGGATCCGGTGAGGAAGAAGACAAACCTTGCATTAGGGTTTGCGGGGTTGCCCCTGGTGGCGACGGCGAGCGAGTAGGCGGGCGCGTTGGGCGCCGCCTGTACTGAGTCGGCGATATTGGCAGCAATAGCGTTTTGTTTGTTGATAAAGTGGCCGTCGCCGTAGTTGGTCACCGAGATGCCTATGAGATAGATGATCGGGTATAGCTGGAAAACGATCAGTAGCAGTGTGCCGGGCACCAGGAACTTTAGGTGGATCCGGTGCTTTCCCAGGTAGATCCACAGGATGAGGATCGTCGCCAGAGCTACTACCGCAAATGGCACCCATAGTTGCCTGGAGTAGAGACGAGGCATGCTGAACGTGGCAAGAGCGACCACGACGCCAAGAAAGGCTACCTTTATCAGGTATGCGGGCAGCGAGCGGAAGTCGGCCGGCAGGAAGGCGCTCGCCGACCTGCCGGGACGACCCGTTGAAGCACTGTTGATGGGAGCCCCCTGTCTGATTGCCATCTTGTCCCAGCGCTCAGCGCGATTGATGTTGTTACTTCTGCGAGGCGATGGCCTTCAAGATCGCGGCTCGTGCCTCCGCCATCTGCGCCGTCGGGTTCTGGCCGGCGACTATGTTGGCTTCGGCTTGGCCGAGCGGCCCCCAGATCTGGTCCATGGCCGGGATTGAAGGCATGGGCTGGCCGAGCTTGCCAGCCGCGTAGAACCCCTGAGCCGTCGAGTTCGTGGCCAGCTCCTGCTTCAGGACAGATTCTAGAGCTGCCGGGCGGGGCTCGATGGCAAACATGGCCCTCTGGAAAGCCGGGCTGGCGACGTCGTCAAGGACGAACTGATCAGCCAGAGCGGCGTTCTTGGCCTTGCTCGAGACCATGAAGGACTGGACGCCGAGGAACGGCCGGGCCGGGCCCATGCCGGCGAACCTGGGGATGGCGGACAGGGCGAAGGTGCCCGGCGCGATACCGCCCGCGGAACCGATTGCCCAGGGCCCCGAAACGAGGAACGCGCACTGACCGGATGCAAAGCCGCCGACGGCCTGGGTGTAGCCGATGGAAGTGCTAAAGACAGGAGTGGTGCCCTTCTCGCCGTACTTGTAGAGGAGTTGGGCGAACCTGACGCTACCGGGAAGGCCGACGCCCACGTCCTTTGGGTTGTAGTCACCGTTCTTTAGGGTGCCGAAGAGGTAGCCGCCGCCAGAGGTGTAGAAGGGCTCCATGTGGTAGGCGTCTCCCGTGGCCCCTACTTGGTCGCAGAACGGGTACTTCGCCTTGCCGGCCGCCACCAGGGCTTGGCCCTCGGAGATCATCTGCTGGAAGGTAGTTGGAGCCGTCGGGGTGAGCTTGGGGTGCCGGAACAAGGCAACATTCTCGATGGCGTACGGAACGCCCCAGATCTCGCCCCGGTACGTGACTGCCTTGAGGGCCGGCGGGTAGAAGAGCTTCTGCTCGATGGTAGGCATGGCGATGGGCGCCAACGTCCCGTTGGCGACAAGGTCTCCGATCCAGTCGTGAGCACCGACGACGATGTCAGGGCCCTTGCCAGCCTCGGTGGCGGTCGTAAAGTCGCCTTCGAGGTTGCCGGCGTCGGCAGTCACGGCAACCGAGATGCCGTACTGCTGGCCAAACTTCTTGGCGAAAGGCAAAAGGATCTTGGCACGGTCGGCATCGGCCCAGATCACTAGGTCTGCCTTGGCACGGACCGGTACCGTGGTGGTGGTTGTCTTGGACGATGCGGCCGAAGCTGGCCCGCTGGCGAGCCCCCCAGCTACGGTGCCGAGTGAGGCGAAGATAGATGCCGCCGCAACCAACGGGGCGGCGTGACGTGCCTTCATGAGTACCCTCCTCCTGGGTTTTCATTTGTGACGGGCGCGACCGTAGCAAGCTCTTGCAAACATTGCAAGGCAGTGATCAGGATGGCTGCACCTATCCGTCCAGTCCAGGACTTCTTCCTGCAAGCTCCTTCCAAATGACTTGCAAGCTAGTGGGCCGGTGCTGAGTGACGAGCCCATATGTGGCCATCATCCATAGACCGGTCCCGCCGGCTCTTGGACGAGCCAACGGCCGGCTATTCCCGGCTGGTTCAGCGTTGGTGAGCCGGGCACCACCAGGTGGTCCGACCACCGACCTTGTCTCGCCGGAGCGGCCGGCCGTCTCGTGGGCACATCCCACCGGGGGCCCGCTCGGGCATGAGGTCGCCGGTGTGAGAGCCGCCCCGTTCGGCCATCTCGACCAGGGCCCTGCGGAGGTGACGGTGCAGCCGGCGCAGGTCGGCCGGGGTGAGGCTGCCGGCGGGGCGCAAAGGTGAAAGGCCGGCCCGCCACAGCACCTCGTCGGCCAGGAGGTTGCCGATCCCCGCCACGTGGGCCTGGTCCATGAGCCGGGCCTTCAAGGGTGCTTTGCTGGTGGAAAGGGCCTGGGCCAGCTGGCCCAGGGTGATCTCCGCAGCGTCGAGGCCTATGCGCTCCTCGGCCGGGCTCATTTCCACCCCTCCCAGGCGGCGCGGGTCGCGGACGCTCAAGCGCCCGCCGTCTTCGAAGCCCACCCCGAAGCGCTCGTACTTGGGCTGGGAGCCGTTGTAGGAGTACCAGAGCTCTTCGACGCCCGGTGTACCGTCAACTACCAGCCGGCCGCTCATCCCGAAACGCAGGCCCAGGACCGGCCCTTCTTCACCCCCGTCCAACTGGGTGCTCAGCAACAGGAGCTTGCCCCGCCGGCGGGCCGCCACGAACTGGCCACCCAGGAGCACATCGAGCCTGAAGGCTTGCAAGCCACGCTTCAGGTACCAAGCGTCGGAGGCGTTTATGGAGGAGATCGTCCGGCCAAGGGCGGCCTGCTCCGCTAGTCGCCGGTAGGCCTCGACCTCGAGCATCTCCGGCATGGCTGGCCTCGGCTAGTCCTGGTCGCCCGAGCCCGGCTCCGTGCTCCCGAAAATGAGCCGCGGGCCCGACGGCCAGCGGAAGTAACGCCAGGCCCAGTTGACCAGCACGACGGCCCGGTTGCGGAAGCCGATCAGGTAGACGAGGTGCAGCCCCAGCCAGGCTAGCCAGCCGAGGGTGCCCCGCAGGACGAGCCCGTGGCGCAGGCAGGCCACGGCGGCCCTTCGGCCAATGGTGGCCATCATCCCCTTATCGTGATAGGAGAAGGCTTCGGGTGGGTCGCCCCGCAAGTGGCGCCGGACCTGGCGGGCGGCATGGGCACCTGACTGGATGGCGACCTGGGCCACCTGGGGGCACCACTGACCACCTGGGCCGGCGGGCACCGCCGCCGCGTCACCGACGACGAACACCTGGGGGTGCCCTTGGAGGGAGAGGTCGGGCCGCAGGGGTACCCGGCCTCCGGGGGGAGCCTGGCCCTCGTCCTTGGCCAGGGTGGAGGCCAGCGTCCCGTACACCGTAACGCCGGCCACCCATATGACGGTCTCCGCACTGACCTCCTCGCCGGTGGCCAGCCGAACCCCGCCTGGGTGCACCTCGGCCACTTTGGTACGCAGCCTCAGCTCAACGCCGCGAGCCTCGAGCACCCGCTCGGCGTACCGGCCACCCCGCTCCGAGAAACCGCTGAGGAGCCCGTCCAAGGCGTCGAACAGGATGATGCGTGCCCGGCGCGGGTCGATCTGAAGGCGGTCGTGGCGAACTGAGGTGCCGACCAGTTCGACCAGAGCCCCCGCCGTCTCTACGCCGGTGGGCCCACCGCCGACCACGACGAACACCGGTGCCTTGGCGTCCTCGCCATCGGCCCTTTCCAGTACCGACAGGACGTGGTTACGCAGCCGGCGGGCGTCGGCCAGGGTGTACAGGCCAAAAGCGTGCCGAGCGACGCCCGGGACACCAAAGGAAGCAGCCGCTGCGCCCGTGGCTACGACCAGGTAGTCGTAGGCCAGGTCGGCGAGGCCCCCTTCGAGCTGGACGCGTCTGGCCTCCAGGTCTATACCTCTGACCCGGGCATGGATGAAACGGACGTTGGGCCGGCGGCGGAAGATGGTCCGTACCGGGTAGGCCACGTCGCCCGGGCCCAGCCCGGCCGTTGCCACTTGGTACAAGAGGGGCTGGAAGGTGTGAAAGTTGTGCTGGTCCACCAGGGTGATGTCCACGGGCGCCCCGGCCAGCTGGCGGGTCGCGGCAAGGCCTCCAAAGCCGGCACCGACCACCACCACCCGCGGCCTCGCCCCCTCGTCCCGAGCCGGCGAGGCCTGGCCCTGCTGGCCCCCTTTTGCCTCC